>JAJFTV010000033.1 GCA_021372725.1 Chloroflexota bacterium
GGTTGTTTGACAAATAGAAACAAAACTATTATTACTGGTGGAAAAAGAGCAAGGCCAACATATCTCGTTGCTAAAGCTAATCCTATTGAGACGGAAGAGAGAATTAGATAAACCCATCTATTAGATGAAATATATAAAGAAAATAGTAAATATGCAAGTAACGAAAACATCAAAAATGGGGATTCGGAAAAGGCATATGAATGGATTGTTAGAACAGCTTTTGAGGAGAGAAAAATTAGAAAACCCAAAATCATAGCCACCAGATTGCGGTGTGTGCTTATGTAAATAGATACCCCAAAAAGAACAACATTCACACCATAAAGCAGGGCATGCAACCATCGAGCGGAATCTGCAACATTGGAATTGAAGCTGCCACTTATAGCCAGAATTATCGGATAAAGAGGGGGATAATGAGTCATTGGCTCTCCCCTTAAATAAAAACCGTTTCCCTTTAAAATATTGATTGCTGTGCCAATATAGGTTGTCGAATCAGGATGAATTCCTACCCCATTTTCAGTAACCCAGAGATTAATAGCAATTGCGATGACGAAAACTATAATACAGGGAATAATAATGACGATTGACTTAGAGCTTTTCATAATCCATCCATATTCCAGGTGGAATTAAAATATATTTAGCAGCCATAAAACTGGTTATGAATACCAATAATAAACAAGAGGAAAATATATAAAATCCAATTCCAGAACAAAATCATCAATAAATAATGTTATCGCTTAATAACCACTTGAAAGGGAAGGAGTAGTAATAAGTATATTTTACCTCAATCCGAATGGCCAATCATGTGAGGTGTGTAAAAAACCACCAAATTGTTCACGTCCTTTGATCAAACAACTGGGGCATAAAATATAATCCCATACTATAATTATACGCAAGGAACCAGTTTCAACCAACCAGGAAGAAAAACCTCGTGATCTACAATTTCTGGTCGAAAATTCTGGATATGAAGAGGATCGATTTTTCTTTGCCCGGTAGAGGTTGAACTGTAACCCAAACTGGTGAGGTAACCGCTTGACAGAATTATTTTCTCCTTCCGGCAAACAGATTCGGTTGACCAGCCTGTCAAATTGTGCAGGTTGAGCAGCCAAACTGAATGCGGAAACGCTGGCGCAGGTACTGCGCCCGATTAATCAAATATTCAAAGCCGAAGATTATCCGAATTTGCTGGTGGGATTGAGCGATCCGGATGATGCCGCAGTCTGGAAACTGGATGAGCGGTCTGCGTTGGTCATCACTACCGATTTTTTCACCCCGGTAGTCGATGACCCCTATGCCTACGGTGCCATCGCGGCGGCCAACAGCCTGTCGGATGTGTATGCAATGGGTGGCCGGCCATTTCTGGCGCTGAACATCTCCGCGTTTCCTCCTGATCTGCCGGTGGAGATTCTGCAGGAAATTGTACGTGGAGCGGCGGAAAAAGCCCGGCAGGCAGGTGTTGTAATCGCCGGCGGGCACACTGTCCAGGACAAGGAACCCAAATTCGGCCTGGTGGTAATTGGGATGGTTGGATTGGATGAAATTCTTACCAAACGCGGGGCCGAACCCGGTGACCGGTTGTTTCTATCCAAGCCGATTGGGTATGGGGTGACCACAACAGCCATCAAACAGCAAAAAGCATCTCCTGAGGATATTGCAGAAGTGATAAGCTGGATGACAATATTAAACGATCAGGCCAGCAGTCTGGCGGTAGAAATGGGGTTGAAAGGCGGCACGGATGTCACCGGCTTCAGCTTGCTGGGTCACGCCCTGGAAATGGCCCGCGCCAGCCGGGGGCGTTTCAGGCTTGATTCTCATCGCATACCTGTCCTGGATTGCGCCTGGCGTTATGCGGAAATGGGAACCTTCCCGGGCGGAGCATTCGATAACAAATATTATTACCAGGCCGACATTCGTTTCCCCGAGGGGTTTCATGAGCTGCAGGAGATGCTGCTTTTCGATCCACAAACCAGCGGCGGCTTGCTGTTATGTGTACCTGAAACAAAAGCAGACGAATTCATGCATAAAGCGCATGATCGCAAGATACCATTCTGGGAGATCGGCGAGGTCATCGAAGGACAAGGGATTGAGGTCATAGCATGATTTATCGGTATTCTTTTTCATCCTATCGTTCACCCGTATTGGGCCGAAAAGGTGCGGTGGGTTCGTCACAGCCATTGGCTACAGCCGCCGGAATTGAAATTCTATCCAAAGGGGGTACTGCGGCCGATGCAGCAGTGGCCGTTGCGGCTGCTCTGAATGTGACCGAACCGGGTTCCACCGGCCTGGGAGGGGATGCTTTTGCGCTTTATTATGATGCCGGGGAGCACAAGGTATTTTCCTTGAATGGCTCCGGCCGCGCTCCCAAAGCCCTGACGCTTGAAAGGGTCAGGAAGGAAGGATTTGAAACAGAGCTGCCACCCCAGCATCCATACTGCATTACCGTGCCCGGGGCATGTGCCATGTGGTGTGACCTTACAAAACGCTTTGGACGCCTGCCGCTTTCTGAAACACTGGCTCCGGCCATTCGCCTGGCAGATGAAGGCTTTCCGGTGGCTCCACTGACGGCCCTTGCGTGGCAGAATGCGGCAAAACACTGGTTGAGCAAGGCGTTGAACGGTTCAGAACTGACCATTGACGGGCGCGGCCCGGCAGCAGGTGAGATTTTCAGAAACCCCGGTTTGGCCCGCACCCTGCGGATAATCACCGAGGGAGGTAAAAAAGCGTATTACGAAGGTGAAATCGCCGAATCGATAGTTTCCATCATCCGCGAAGCCGGCGGCTGCATGGAGCTGGATGATCTGGCTGCTCATCAATCCACCTGGGTGGAGCCGATCTCCATTGAATATCGCGGGCTACGCATTTGGGAATGCCCGCCCAACGGGCAGGGGCTGGCCGCGCTGCTGGCGTTGAACATCCTGGAAGGATTTGACATCGCCGACCTGCCGGCCAACTCGACCCAAAGGCTGCATCTCACCATAGAAGCCATGCGTTTGGCATTTGCGGATGCTTTTCACTACATTGCTGACCCCGATTTCAGTCCCGTTCCGCTGCAGGATCTACTCAGCCGTTCCTATGCAGACGACCGGCGCAGATGGATCAACCCGAACGCGGCAAACTTAAGTTATCCGTACGGTTCCCCCATTCCTTCGAGCGATACGGTTTATCTGAGCGTAGCCGACCAATACGGGAATGCCTGCTCATTCATCAACAGCAATTACATGGGCTTTGGTACGGGCATCGTGCCGCGTGGGCGAGGGTTCAGCCTGCAAAACAGGGGACACAATTTCAGTTTGCAGGAAGGCCATGCCAACCAGTTGATGCCCGGAAAACGACCTTACCATACCATTATCCCGGCCATGGCAACCTGCTCCACAGATGACAGTCTGTACGCCAGCTATGGCGTGATGGGTGGGTTTATGCAGCCCCAGGGTCATCTGCAGGTCACAGTGGCCATGCTGGATGACGAACTGGATCCACAGGCGGCGCTTGACCGGCCGCGCTTCTGTTTGCAGGGGCAGAGATCAGGCGGTAAAGTAGCCCTTGAAGAGGGCATTCCGTTCGAGGTGTTGTCTGAGCTGGCTGCGATGGGTCACCCGGTCATTCCGGTCAGTGGTACTGCACGATCGGTCTTCGGGCGCGGCCAGATCATACGCCGCGATCCGGAAAATGGTGTTCTGTGGGCGGGCAGCGACCCGCGCGCCGATGGCTGTGCCATGACGCTGGTATAAAAATAAGATAAAATCGATTTCAAGATGGTGATATCGGATCATATCAGGGGTATTTTGGACACGCTCCCGGATAAGCCCGGCTGCTATTTGATGAAAAATAGTGCCGGTGTGGTCATCTATGTGGGTAAAGCGGTCAATCTTAAAAATCGTGTGCGCTCTTATTTCCATGAGAGCACTTTGGGCGATTTTAAGACCCATCAACTGGTAAAACATATCGAGCATATTGAGTGGGTAGTCGTCGGATCAGAGCTGGAAGCTTTGATCCTCGAGATGAACCTGATCAAAAAATACCGTCCAATTTATAACATCCGTTTGAAGGATGATAAACGTTATCCATATATAAAAGTTCATTGGGCCGATCCTTTTCCGACCGTCTCTGTCACCCGACTGATGGTCAAAGACGGTTCACGTTATTTTGGCCCGTACACCAGCGTATGGGCTGTACATCAAACCCTGGATGTGTTGCGCAGGATTTTCCCATATCTCACTTGTGACCGTGTGATCACCGGCAAGGATTCGCGCGCCTGTCTTTATTACGATATCAAGCTTTGCACTGCTCCCTGCATAGGAGCCATAGACCAGGTGAATTATCGTCAGGTGATCGAGGACCTCTGCCAATTTCTGGATGGCCGTACGCAGCCTATTGTCAGCCGGCTGCAGCAGGAAATGGAAGCCGCGGCAGAAGATCTTCGTTTTGAAAAAGCGGCTGCCCTGCGGGACCGCATCCAGGCGATTGAAAAGGTTGTCGAAAAGCAAAAGGTCGTTTCAGCGGATCAAATGGATTCGGATGTGGTAGCCATGGCGCGTGCGGATGGCGAGGCCTGCGTTCAGATTTTCTTCATTCGCAGCGGTAAATTGATTGGCAGGGAATACTTCATCCTGGAAGGTACTGAGGATGCCGCCGATGGTGAGATCATCTCGCAGTTCATCAAGCAGTTTTACAACGAAGCAGCCAGCGTTCCTCCTGAGGTGCTGCTCCCCAGGGAGATCGATGAAGCCAACATTATCAAGCAATGGCTGCAAAGCCGGCGCAACGAGCAAAAAGTCGAGCTGCATGTTCCCGGTCATGGCAAGGATCAGGAACTGGTTGAAATGGCCACCGAAAACGCAGTCGAGACGCTGCGGGCTTTACGTGCCCAGTGGCAGATGGATACCAACCGCCAAGCCGATGCCCTGGCAGAACTGCAGAAGGCATTAAACCTTAAAAATCCACCCAACCGGATCGAGTGTTACGATATTTCCAACATCCAGGGAACTGCCTCGGTGGGTAGTATGGTGGTATTTGAACAGGGCGTTCCACACAAGCAGCATTACAGACGCTTTAATATCAAAACGGTCACCGGCCCGGATGACTTTGCCAGTATGGAAGAAGTACTGCGCCGCAGGTTCCGGCGCTGGCAGGCGGCCAGGGAAGAAATTCAATTGGGCAAGAAGGTGGATCAGGCCTTTGCGCTGCTTCCCGATCTTGTCATCGTGGATGGCGGGAAAGGCCAGCTTGGCCGGGCTATGGAAGTACTAAAAATGTATGGCCTGGAAGATTTAGTACCGGTGACCGGTCTGGCGAAACAGAATGAAGAACTGTTTTTACCCGGCAGAAGCAGCCCCGTGGTTCTGCCGCGCAGCTCACAGGGGCTGTACATGGTGCAGCGCATCCGCGATGAGGCGCACCGTTTTGCCATCACATCCCACCGCAACCGGCGTGACAAGATTGGTCTGGCCTCGCGGCTGGATTCCATCCCGGGTATTGGCCCGGCCAGGCGGAAAGCATTGTTGAAGCAGTTTGGTTCTTTGGAGGGTATCCGTAATGCTGAAATGGAGGCTTTGCAAGCCGTTCCCGGCATTACTGAACAGATTGCTGCGGCTCTAAAATCGGAGCTGGATTGATACGGTTTTGGGGTGTGCTGAAAGATTTCATTTTTTCCAATAAAGATCGCAAAAATGCCTTGTAGATGGCCGATGTGCATGGTATAATCACCCGTCGCGTTAGAGAAGACTATCATGGTATACAGGGTATGCTCCCGGGCCATGTTGTGGTAATTATGTTTATTGCGAGAGGATTTTTACGATGAGCGATATATTGAAATCAATCGAATCACCTGTGAACCCCAATATCCCGGAACTGCACCCCGGGGATATTGTAAGTGTACACGTGAAGATTACCGAAGGAAACCGGGAACGCATCCAGGAATTCAAAGGCACCGTACTGCTTGTTCATAACAATGGAAACACCTCAACCTTCACGGTTCGGCGGGTTGCCAGTAACGGTATTGGTGTGGAGCGTGTTTTCTTGACCCGTTCTCCACGTATCGACAAGGTTGTGGTAGAGCGACACAGCAGGATTCGACAGGCACGCCTGTATTATTTGCGTGATTTGCGCGGCAAGAAAGCTCGTTTGAAAGAGAAATTCAACTAGATTTCTGTTGCTTCCTGACAAAAGGCAAAGCCCTTGTCATCTGGCCGTTTGGCGTAACCGTCCTGAGCAGCGTGGTTTACAGTTATGTCCTGGGACACGGTATCAACTATATCATTGCCCTGGCGGGTGGTTCGCTATGCTCACCATGACAACGGCGTGGATATCTCCCTCCCGATTGTCATCCCGAACGCAGTGAGGGATCGTACAAGGGCACGCCTCCACTACCCCCCAAATATGCAGTTGTTTTGCGGAACTATGGAGTGGATTGCGAGGTGGAGCAAGATGTCATTTCAATGGAGTAGACGTTCACAGCCCCTCAATCATCTTGCCGAACTTACACTGTAATACCGGGATAAATACACTAATCAGAAATTTTTGCCCCTCATTCCCAGCCTTTACAGACATCCACCCACTTCACGGCATTCCCATATCGGAACAATTCGTCACAGGTTAATTCAATGGCGCTGTTGCTGCTCCCACAGGCCGGAAATACGGTTTCAAATCTTTGCAGGGAAATATCCAGATAAACAGAAACATCAGCCGGAACAGCAAATGGGCAGATCCCGCCGATTTTATACCCGGTCAACGTGAAAGCCTCTTCCGGAGACAGCATTGTGGCCTTCATGCCAAATTCGGCTTTGAACTTCTGATTGTCAATTTTTGTATCGCCTGCCGTGACCACCAAAAAACAACCATCACCTTTTTTGAAAGAAAGTGTTTTGGCAATCCGCTCCGGTTTCGTCTGCAAAGCCTCGGCGGCCAGCTCCACCGTGGCGCTGGATGTCTCAAATTCCATCACCTGCTGACGGACTCCCAGTTTCGCGAAATATTTTTTTACTGTTTCAACAGACATGCGTTTATGATTCCTTTTTTCTATTATGTTCAGTCCAGACATGCCCAAACAGACCCGAATTTGTCTCTCTTAATGCCGCCGCCGTTTTTTCCTGGAGCGCTGATCATCCTGAACTTTTTCCTCAATGGAAACTTCACCGGAAACCACTTGCCCGGCCGGTTCAGACATACGTTCGCGATCAATTGCCACACCGGCCTCTTTACGCGGCTGATAGGTAAACAGCCTGGTAATTACACCCATGCGGATCTCCCCTAACAGTTCCTGGAACATTTCAGAGGCTTTCAGCTTGTACTGCACCAGCGGGTCGCGTTGGGCATAGGCTTCCATGCCGATCGAAATACGCAGCGCTTCAATCTGGGTCAGGTATTCCACCCACTGGTTGGAAATGACTCTCACCAGGATCTCGCGGTATGCCTCGTTCTGTAAACGCTTGCCCAGCAGCATACGCAAATCAGTCTGTTCCTGGGGATTAAGCACCTTTAGAGGCTGGTTACCCAACTCTTCGAACCGCTCCAGACCCCACTTTTCGATCAAATGGGCACGTGCGTCTTCCTCCAGTTGGTTGACACTAGTCTCGGTTGCCGACAATCGCTGCCATTCCATGACGCCTCGCAGCAGCTCCAGCACCTGCAATCCCCGTTCAAGATGCTGCAGGATGTTGGTCCTGGCTTCTTCTACAGACATTCCTTCCACCAACTGTGCCACCAGATCGGTATAACTCAACCGCGTATAACGGTGCGACCGGCGTTCATGCGTCTTCCGGTCGAACCCTGACCGGACCCCCTGGGTGAGCAGCATCAGCACGGTGACCAGGTTGCGTTCGTCCATCAAATTGTTTTCAATGCGCGGAAGGATCGAATCCACATCGGCAGTGATTTGTCCACTGTCTCCCAACAGGCGATTATGTTCCTCCTCAAACCGGTTTTCGATGGTATCCAGAATTTGGTTATAAGCTTCATCCCATGAAAGGCCTTGCATATCAGGGAATTGCAGCTCCAGTTCATCGCCAAACCGTCGTTCCAATGATCCGATTACCCGTTTGAGGGAAATACTGAGCAGATGGTTGGTGATTTGTTCCCGTAACGAAGCGATGAATTCTTCATCGCCTTCCTGCAGCATGCGGATCTCACTCCCGCCCAGCTTCAAGGGGATGCGTATGCTTTCGGTCAATTGACTGGCCAGTTCCGCCGGCGTTAATGGGGCGGCATCCTCATCGGTATCATTGATGCCTTGCAGAAAGGTATCCAATGTATCCAGGCGTTCTTCGGTCTGGATTTTCAGGCTCGTCTCGGTGTTATCCAGTAATGTCTGTGTGCCATGAATGAGATGCTCAAGCCGGGCCTGATGGGCACGGCTGGCTACATCCAGGATCACTGAACGCAGATTCTGTACGGTGACATCCTTACCCTTCATGTTGGCATTGATTTCGTCAATCAGGACACGGATCGGATAGGATGGATACACAATCCCCTCATAGTTCATGGACGGCTGGACCTGTTCAAGGAATGCCATCAACCGCCACGGGCCCTCTTGATCTGCCATGCCGGTTTTGATGCGCTCCTGTAATTCGGTGCGCAGAATATCCAGTATGTCCTCGCTGAGGTCATCTTTTTCAAATGCCATATCGCGTTCGCCATAGATGCGCTTTCGTTGATCATTCAAAACATCATCATATTCCAGCACATGCTTGCGGGCGTCAAAGTTGGCTCCCTCCACGCGCTCCTGTGATTGCTCGACGATCCTGCCCAGCAATCTGAGTTCCATGGGCTGCGTGTCGTCAGAGAAGACGCGCCCCCACAAATTTTCCACCTGCTGCCCACCGAAAATACGCATCAGGTCATCTTCGAGCGACAGATAATAGCGCGACGATCCCGGATCTCCCTGGCGGGCGGCGCGGCCGCGCAACTGGTTATCGATACGCCGCGCCTCATAGCGCTCGGAGCCGATCACATGCAATCCGCCCAGCATTTTTACTTTTTCCATGTTGCTGACATATTCCAGGAAGGATTTAACGGAATCGGAACGAACAACGCTGAGCTGGTCTTGTGGGATGCTCTCCAGGATCTGGTAACGGTCTTCGGTGCTCATTTCGTAAGGGTCATGTCCCAGGTTGACCAGAATGCGATTGACATCGTTCAAAACCGCTTCAGGCAGCTCGCCGCCCAGTTTGATATCGACACCACGACCGGCCATGTTGGTGGCGATGGTGACCGCACCAAACGCCCCGGCCCGTTCGATCATTTTGGATTCTTCGTCGTGTTTGCGTGCATTCAACACCATGTGCTGGATACCGCCTTTAAGGATTTCCAGCAAACGCTCGCGGGCGATTTCATTCAGCTTCAGGATCTTCATCAACCGGTCGACATTTTCTTTATCTTCCAGGTTCAACGAGAAATCAATCCCAAGATCACGTACGGCAGTTCGGAGTTTGGCGGGGTTCAGGTCATCCAGCGGTTCGTTCAGCACTTCCAGAGCAGGGTTAGATTTGTCGACGAATACCTTGTTGTTTTTCTCCATCCAGATATCACGGATCAAAACAACCTGCGCCAGTATGCGGATGGATTTGGCTTGCAGCCGCCGGGAGAGAATTTCAGAATTTTCCACAGAAGTCGTGCCTACCAGCAGCGGCCTGCCCGCTGCATGAAAAGCCATAACCTCCTGCGCAATCGCCCGCAGCTTGGCTTCGTTTGTACGGTAGACCACGTCGGTATAGTCTTTTCGCTTCCAGAAAACAGGCTCTTTTACCGGATCCGTCCTGTGAGCATAAAAATGATATTCGTAGCCTTCATTATCACGCGCTTTTTGCTCTTCCAGGTTCGACTCTGGTTTGGAGATCGCGTATTCCAGGTTGGTGGGTATCGGTTGAACCTCCAGCTTGTAGATTTTGAAAAATTCTTCCGATTCGGTCAAGGCTGTACCGGTCATCCCGGACAGTTTTTTGTACATGCGGTAATAGTTTTGCAGGGTGATGGTGGCATAAGTCATATTTTCCGGGTTCACCCTGACACCCTCTTTGGCCTCCACCGCCTGGTGCAAACCTTCTGACCAGCGCCGTCCCGGCATCATGCGGCCGGTGGACGGATCGATGATGATCACCTTTCCGGACTGGATCAGATAATCTTTATTACGTTTAAACAGGTGTTTGGCTCGCAGTGATTGTTCAAGGTAGCCCAGGATGCGTGCCTGTTCAGGTGTGATATCTTCAGGACGCTCTGGATCCCGTAAAGGCACTTCAAGCAGTTCTTCCACATGCGTCTCGCCTACTTCTGTCAACGATACACTGTGGTCGCGCTCGGAGACCTCGTAATCTTCCGGGCGCAGTTTGTCCACCACCTGAGCCATCCGCACATACCATTCGGTATCGTCTGAAGCCGGGCCTGAAATAATCAAAGGCGTGCGTGCTTCGTCAATCAGGATATTGTCGACCTCATCGATGATCACGTAATGATGACCGCGCTGCACCTGGTCTTCCTTGCGGATGACCTGGTTGTCCCGCAGATAATCAAAGCCGAATTCGCTGTTGGTACCGTAGGTGATATCAGCGTCGTAGGCTGTTTTTCGATCAACGATCAGCAGTTTGTCGCGGTCTTCGTGGGGTGAAGGGCGATCCAGGTCAATCAAAAACGCTTTCTTGGCACCATCGGTGCGCGAAGCCATTTGCAGAACCCCCACGCTCATCCCCAGCCCGATGAAAATGGGCGCCATCCAGCGCGCGTCGCGGCGCGCCAGGTAGTCATTGACAGTCACCAGATGAACACCTTTGCCAGCCAGTGCATTGAGGTAGAGGGGCAGGGTGGCAGCCAGGGTTTTGCCCTCGCCGGTGCGCATTTCAGCAATCTTGCCGCTGTGAAGTACCGCTCCGCCGATCAACTGTACATCAAAATGGCGCTGCCCCAGGGTACGTTTGCTGATCTCCCGTACTGCGGCAAAAGCCTCGGGTAACAGGTCGTCCAGGGTTTCCCCATCGGCCAGCCGTTGGCGGAATTCGTCTGTTTTTGCTTTGAGCTGTTCTCCGTTTAGTTTTTCATACGCCTCTTCCAGCGCGTTGACGGGTTCAACGACTGTCTGTTTGAGGCGTTCGATTTCTTTTTTATGTGGGTCACCGCCTATTGTGCGGAGGATATTTTTAAACATGTGATTTCCTGTACTCTCCAGTTCACGGATTATTCTTCAATCAAGCAACAAAATTATAGCATACGGAACAGTATGGTTCGGTTGAACCTATCCCCTGCCCTTCCCTCCGTCTCCCTTCCGTGTTCGGAAGTGGGCGATAACAAACTTTCTGGTTTTTTTGAGCCGAAAACGGCTCAAAAAAACCAGAAAAGAACTTTTTCATTATTGGGTAAAAGGATTTTTCAAAAATCCTTATATATGGATGGCGTGTCCTTCCAGCGCGTGAGCGGCTTCCATCAACGCTTCGCTTAAGGTTGGATGGGTATGTACATTGCGGGCCAGATCCGCAAAGGTCAGTCCGTTATCTGCCGCCAATGTCAGTTCCGGCAGCAGTTCCGATACCTCCGGCCCGATCATGTGAGCACCAATGATCTTTCCGGTTGCGGCTTCGGCAATAATTTTTACAAAGCCGACATTTTCGCCCATCCCCAATGCTTTACCGTTGGGCAGGAACGGGAAACGCCCGACCTTGACTTCGATGCCTTCCTGTGCAGCATCCTTTTCGGTCCAGCCAAACGAGGCCACCTGCGGATGGGAAAATACGGCGCTGGGGATCATTCGATAATCCAGTTTACGGGTTTGCAGGCCCGCCATGCTTTCGGCACAGATCATGGCCTGTGTCGAGGCCGCATGAGCCAGCAGCAGTTTGCCGGTCACGTCACCGATGGCATAAATACCGGGAACATTGGTGGCCATTTTATCGTCAATAGTGATAAAACCACGTTTATCTATTTCCACGCCCAATTCTTCCAGGCCAAGCCGGGCACTGTTGGGGCGGAAACCAATCGCAACCAGAGCCTGCTCGGCTTGCAGGGTCTTTTCCTCGTTTCCGTCGGTAACCAGCACCTCAACGCCCGTGTCGATTTTTTTCACCGACAGTACGCGATGACCGGCCAGGGTTTTGATCTTACGGCGGCGATAATGTTTGACCAGTTCGGCGCTGATTTCTTCATCCTGCAGCGGCAGGATGGAAGGCAGCATTTCCACCAGCGTGACCTGGCTGCCATACGAATTCCAGACTGTGGCAAACTCGACCCCGATGGCTCCCGCCCCGATAATGATTACAGAAGCCGGCAGACGTTCCTGGAGAATGGCATTGTTAAAGTCGATCACCTTTTCGCCGTCAATTTCCCAACCGGGCGGAACCATGGAGTGTGCTCCGGTGGCAATGACGATACGTCCAGCTTTTACCTGCTGGACATGCCCGTCACCATCCGTTACATCGATCAGATTCTTCGCAGCCAGCCGGGCGGATCCCATGAATACCTGTATATTGTTGTTTTTCATCAGGACAGCCACGCCTTTGGTCAACCGGTCAGAGACCTTGCGGCTGCGCTGTACTGCGGCGCTGTAATCAAGCACAAGATTATCGAATGAAAAGCCAAATTCCTTGCCGCGTTCGCGCAGCGTGTATGCCACTTCAGCATTTTTCAGAAGGGCCTTGGTAGGGATGCAGCCCACATTCAAACAAACTCCACCCAGCCATTGTTTGTCGATAATCGCTGTTTTAAAACCCAACTGGGCGGCGCGAATGGCGCAAACGTATCCGCCGGGGCCTGCACCGATAACAACCACATCAAAGTTATTTTCTTCTGTCATGATTACCCTTTCCTGTAGCCTGGGCCGTGGATCCCAGGTTTGCATCTAATTTGTTATTCTTGTCTTTGACAGACAGTAATACATTCTCGGTTATTATATTCGTAATTATACGCTCTCACTGCGATCAACCTTTACAGTCTGTAACTCAAAATCATCCATATGAATTGTCATTTCCTGGATACCGTTTTGGTTAGAAAAATTGAACTGGTACCCGATTTCAGTGTCGAAAAAGCTGTCAGCCGTTACGGGATGGATGGGGAATTCTGGTGGGAAGGAGATGGGTGACTTGAGTACCAAACCCCCATCCCGTGTCAACAATTCAAACTTAACCTCCATATTATCCTTGTCTACATACAACCCAACATACTCCTCGAGCTTGCAAGCAGGGATGTCGAGCACCTTTTTTCTGGCCGGCAGGAAGTCGTCCCACCCGAATGCCAAAGCGGCAGCCCGGATGATCTCCTGGCACAACCCGTCACCATTATCCGAGTTGGTCATGACGGCCAGTCCTTGACCGGTATGCAGAAAGCCCATCATCTCGCAGCGGAAACCTTCGTTGGAGCCGCCGTGTGAGAAACGCACTGCCTGTCCGCTACCGCTGATTCTTGGGCCAATGCCCCAATTTTTGAACTGTATTTGCAGCATCTGGCGGGTGTATTCCGTGGAGAGTATCTTGTTCGATTGCCCATGCCATGATTTTTGCAGCTCGATAATATACCGGCATAGATCCTCGGGCGTTGTCCACAAACCGGCGGCGGCCTGCTCGGGGTAGGTATGCCATTTCCCGGCAATGGCTTTGCCGGTTGGATCATGAGCTATAGCGGCTTCAGCCCGGCGCTGCAGGGGAAGCGGTTGCTCATAGGTGCTTCTGTTCATTCCTGCCGGCTGCAGGACGTATTGCTGCATCAGCCCGGCATAGGACAAACCGGTGGTCTCCATCATCAACAACTGGGCGACGGTGGTTCCCCCGCCGGAATAACGCCAGATGCTGCCCGGCAGTACATCCACAACCACCGGCTCGCTGTTAGCGGGCGGCTGCCCGAGAAGAACCTGCTGGATGGTGGGTATATCCTCGCCCTGAGCATAGCCACGGAAACCGTGCACGGTCAGACCGGCATTGTGAGAAAGCAGCCTGCGCAGGGTCACTTTCTCCTGCCGGGTGAACTCATTTTCGGGAACATGCCACGATTTGAGCAAGCTGTTGACGTCGCAATCCAGATCCAGTTTGCCGGCCTGCACCAGAGCCATGGCAGCCAGCGCCGAAACCGGTTTGCTGATGGAGGCAGCCTGAAAGAGCGTGTTATGGGCAACCGGCTGCCCGCTTTCCACGTCCGCCAGGCCGTAACACTTTGAATACGTAATCTCTCCATGATCAATGATTGCCAGGCTGACGCCCGGAACCTTGTAATGAGTCATTCGTTCTGACAATTTCATAGCCGGCTGATCCTGCCCTTCGATCCATATAGCCGGGAGCAGGTTGTTTTCGATGAATTCCATTTTGTCCATGTGACTTATCCTTTGAAGAAAAATGCCGTATCCGATACGCCGTTGCTGGTCCAGATTTTACGCCAGTCTTTTGTTTGCAGGATGAATTGCCCCCACAACCGGGAAGCGGGCCCGTCCTGTTCGGTGCGCGAATTGGGTGAACAGGATCGGCATGGCAGGTACAGATTGGCATTATCGATGATCAGAAAGCCGCCCGGTTTGAGCTTTTCCAATGCCAGCAGAGCGCAGGCATCGCGAAATATTCCATCGATCAGCACGAACTCCAGCGAATTGCCCGGCAGATCCTTAACAACCTGCACATACTCCGGCAAATCATCCATATTCATCGCATGATCCTTGCCGGGGCACAACCGGTAATCCACATTTTGATATGATTTTTCCGCCAGCCAGGCATTGACTCGGGCATGCCACTCCGGGTTGTGCTCCACACTGGTGAGATGACGGACACGATTGGCGAACCACAATGTGCTGCGGCCCGAACCAAATTCCAGCCCCTGATCCCGCGGCAGGATGAGTGTATCCAGCATCTGGTTGGCAGTCTGTGTCAGCCAGGGCAGGTCGGGGTGGATACGGCGATATTGTTTTTCAACGATGCGGGAGATGAGATAACGGGGTGTCCAGTGACGGAATGTGCGCATTGGGTTATTCCTTTCCATCCAGGTAGTCAAACCAGAACAGGCGTGCTGCAATCGCCCGCCACGGCCTCCAGGCGCCCGACATTTCTTCCAGGCAGGATGTATCAGGTAATTCCGTCAGGTTCAAACCCTTTTGAACAGCCTTGGCCAACGCCAGGTCACCGCGCGGCCAGACATCGGCGTGCAGCAAAACCATCAACAGATAAATATCCGCCGTCCAGACCCCAATCCCTTTAACGGATGTCAGCATGTGTTGGACATCCGCAGGTTCCATCGTGTTCAGCGCATCCAGATCCAGTTTTTTGTCGAGTACTGCCGCAGCCAGGCATCTGCCATAAGTTGTTTTCTGGCGGCTGAAACCGATGGCTTTCAGGGTGGCGTCATCCAGCTCCAGAAAGCCTTGCGGCGTAAGTGGCACCACCTGCTCTTGCAGCTTCCGAAAAGCGGCCGCCGCCGAAGCCAGTGAGACCTGCTGCTCGAGGATGATATGGATCAGCGTCGGAAAACCTTCCGGCCGGTCCCAAAGGGGCGGAGAACCATATTGCTGCAAAATTCGCACAAAAACAGGTTCGCGGGCAGCGAGTTCTTGCAGACCGAGTCGATAACTTTCAGGTGTCAGTCTGCGCATGTCATTCTCCGCACAGGTATTTGATGAAATGCTCTGCGTTACGTTTGAACATATAACGGATGTCCTGGGGTTTGCGGGTAAGATGCCGCGAGTCGGGCAGCAGCAGCAGCTCGTAGGGTTTATCGGCGGCGATCAGGGCATTGATCAGGCGGGCGGTATGGCGAAAATGGACATTTTCATCAATCAGGCCATGGATGATCAGCAGATTCCCCTTCAGGTTAGCCACATAGTGCTGGGCACTGCCCAGTTCATATCCTTGCGGATTGAGCTGGGGTGTGCTCATATATCGCTCGGTATAGTGGGTGTCGTATCCGTCATAATTTGTCACCGGAGCGCCTGCCACGGCAGCCCGGAATACATGCGGAGCCTGCATCAGGCACATCAGCGACATATAGCCGCCATAGCTCCAGCCGTATACCCCCACCCGTTTTGGATCGGCCAGGCCGCGTTGGACAAGGTAACCTACCCCATCCACCTGGTCTTCCACCTCGGTGATGCCCATGCGGTGTTTGATGACACCCTCAAATGCCAGGCCGCGGCGGGCGCTGCCCTGATTATCCAGCCGGAAGACCAGGAATCCCTGGCTGGCCAGGTATTGATCCTGCATGCTGGCCGTCAGGCTCCAGTGATCGATCACCCGCTGGGCGTGCGGCCCGCCATAGACGCTGACGATCGTGGGGAAAGGCCCCTTGCCATACGAAGCCGGCGGGTAATAGATGGCGCCGTGCAACAGAATGCCTTTTCGATTGTGGAGGGTGACAAACTCCGGCTGCGGAAGATCCAGTTCCGCCAGGCGCGGGTCCTGGTTGGTGAAAAGATTTTGCAGTAGGCTGCCGTCTTTGAGGGAATGCAGATTGACGGTGACGGGCTGCGACAGGCTGGCGAAGGTATCCACATAGAGGGTTTTGGCGTTGTTCAGGACGATCTGGTGCATTCCTCTTTCGGCACTGATCTGCTTTGTTTCAGGGTTGAGAAGGGAAGCCTGATAAAAATGTTTTTCGCGCACATCCGCTTTGGTGGCAGTGAAATATACCATTCCGGTTTCTTCATCCACTCCGCAAAGTTCATCGACCATCCAGTCTCCGGCGGTCACCTGGCGGATGAGTTTTCCGGTCATATCGTACAGGTACAGGTGCCGGAAACCGCTCCGCTCGGAAGCCCACAAGAAACCGGCTTGATCTTTTTCGTTAATTTTTTTCAAGGGATGGAACATGTTGTGCAAATTAATCCAGACCGGGCTGATCTCTTTTAATAATCGGGATTGTACGCCGGTTTGCGGGTTAAATTGCACCAGCTCCAGTGTGTCCTGCAAACGGTTCTCCAACTGCGCGGCCAGGCTGCCGTTGGGAAGCCATTGCACACGCGCCAGGTATTCATATTCCCGGGAGTCAATTTGCATCCAGACGGGTTCACCGCCCCGGGCGGGTATGACAGCCAGGCGGACGATAGCATTGGCAGCTCCGGCGAAGGGATAGCGGTGGTCTTCCTGCGCAATTTCACCGGGCGTATCCTTACCCTGATGGACGATCCTGTAGACCGGGATATGCGTTTCATCCACCTCGGTAAAGGCAATCCAGTTACTATCCTTTGACCACCAGTAGCCGCACATCCGCCCCATTTCTTCCTGGGCGATATACTCCGCCAGACCGTGGGTCTTGCCGGTGCCGCGCGCTCCGTGTGTGATCTGTTGAGCCTGCCCGCCTTCAACCGGGATGACGTAAATTTCTGCATCCTGTACAAAGGAAACCCGGTTGCCGTCCGGCGAGAACTGCGGGTCCAGTGCCGGCGTCCCTGCACAATCAAACAGCAGGCGCAGCGGGGTATCCGGCTGATCCAACAGGTAAAGACTGCCCTGAAAAGGGACAAGAATTCTGTTTTGCTTGTCATTCCAGATGTACTGTGTAATGCCCAGGGATACCTGGCGCATCCGTTCCCGCAGCAGTTCTTCCTCAGGTGAAAGCTGGCCTTCCTGCATATTGGCATCCGGTGGAGTGGCGAGCAATCTGGTTTGCCCGTTTTCTGTATCAAAGGCATAAAGGGTTTGGGTAAGACCGCCTTCAGCAGCAAAAAGGTATGTAACCAGTTTTCCATCCGGGCTGAACTGAATGGATGCCGGAGCATTCAAACCCGGCGCAGGCCGCTGAATGGCATCTTCAAGGGTAACATGCCGTTTGGGATTTGGATGGATAGCAGTGGTATTCATAAAATCTCCTGATTGGACGGTCTAATTCATAAGATTTGCATTCCGAATGCAGATTTCAGCTCATCATGCAACAAGATTGCATATTGCAGCCCCATTTCATGGTGTGACCCTGCACTTCCAGCATGGATACCATCGCGGGGTAGCAGTACAAAAAGTCATTTGAGAGGTTCATTTCACGCTTTCACTGTGAATTTCATCCAGCAATGGATGCGGTTGAATACTTCCATTTATCTCGCAGATTATTTTCCATGTTGTGTTTTTACTCCGATCATTGCTTTTTCCATGATTTTTAAGCCCATCCCCCTTCCCAAAAATGGAAAGGGGTGAAAAAACGTTGATTTGTGGGGTGACAAAGTTGAATCGTAATAAAATTCTTCACAAGCTGTGAGGCGGAATTAACACCTCTTTCCTGTCCAGGGAAGGAGAACGCGGGGGTGGGTAACAGCATGGAAACTAGCAAATAACCGGGTTTATGCATGTAATTGAACTCTTCATTTTATGAAATGAAATTCTTCAACACCCTCAAGCAGGATGGTTGACAGAGAATCAACCGTGAAACGGTAAAGGTCGAACGATGGCATCGGTCATGCGGGCGACGCGCACCATGTATTCGACATCGTGCACCCGAATGATATCTGCCCCACGTGCAATTCCCACTGCAATGGCCGCAGCCGTTCCTTCAACGCGTTGGTCGGGCGGCAGGTTAAGTGTATAGCCGATAAACGATTTGCGCGATGGGCCAAGCAATACCGGATAGCCAAGCGCACAGATTTCATTCAATCGGTTCAGCAATTCCAGGTTTTGTTCACGTGTTTTTCCAAAGCCAATGCCGGGATCCACAATGATTCTGTCAGTTTTCACACCCGCCCGCATGGCAAGGATGACACTCTGCATGAGACCATCCTTCACATCCTCAAGCAGATTTTTATACTCCACGTTGGTATAACGGCCACCCAGCCGTTTTTGCAGGCTGACGTCAGACGGGCGGCTGCGATTATGCATCAAAATCAGGGGTGCGCCGGTATGGGCAGCCAGATCGGCAATGGCCGGGTCTGCCTGAAGGCCCCAAATATCGTTAATCCAGTCTGCGCCGGCTTCGATTGCCGCGCGGGCTGTTTCGGATTTGTAGGTATCCACAGACAACCAGGTGTCCGGCAGGTTCTCAGCCAGGCATTGGATGACCGGAACCAGCCTGCTTGTTTCAACTTCAACACTGACAGCCTGCGCCCCGGGACGCGTACTTTCAGCCCCGATATCCAAAATATCTGCTCCGGCTGCCACAAAAGCTTGCGCCTGCTTCAATGCGTCTGCTACGGGATCTTCACCTTGCAGCAGCCCGTCACCGGAAAAGCTGTCGGGTGTGATGTTGATGATCCCCATGATATAGGTGCGTTTACCCCATTCAGGCAAAATCACCTTGCCTGTCATTCTTTTTCTCCCGATTCGGTATAACGGGTGACACCGGAGCAATCGATCTCCGCCATCAGTTGTTGGATGGTCTTGCCCAATACAGGGTGGATAAAGTCCGGGATCAAGTCAGCCAGCGGCACCAGAACAAAGGCACGTTCGGGGAAAAACGGGTGCGGGATGGTAATACCCTCCTGCTCAATGATCCGGCTGCCGTATAATACGATATCCATGTCAATAACCCGCGGCCCGTTCTTAAAGTTGGGTGTCCGCCCCATTTCTTTTTCAAGGTGTTTCATTACCGAAACGAGCTCAACGGGGGCGATTTCGGTTTCGATTTCGACAACCTGGTTGAGAAAACGAGGTTGGTTCAGATAACCCCACGGCTCGGTTTCGTAAACCGGAGAAACCCGCAGCACCGAAATACCCGCATAATCATTCAGCTTGTTGATGGCAACTTGAAGTTTTGATTGTCGGTCTCCAAGATTACTGCCTGTCGATAGATATACCTTTGTCACTGTATCACCCCTTTTCCACGCACAGCGTTGATTAAATCGGCCAACAAACCATAGGCGGTGGTCTCCGGTCCAGGGTCACTTTCGACGATACCCAGACCCGGCAGCATATCGGTATCAAACTGGATGTAAGAGCTGGTGCCGTTTATGTTAAACATTGGTGAAGAAGATTTTACTCGCTCCGGCCTCACCGTTGCAATGATCGTTTCTGCGCTGCACCGGGCGCTGCAAACCAGTTTCCATCGCTCGCCTGCGGCTGTTGCTTCTTCGATCATCCGGGACGATATGCCGCGTATGCCGGTGCGCTCTACCATATATGGTGTCATCGGGCGATCCATCAACACAGTTGTCAGGGCAGCAACTTTTACCGCTGCGTCCCAACCATCCACATCCGCATCGGGGTCAGTCTCGGTGATACCAATGGATTGAGCAAATCGTACAGCCTGGTCGAGGGTTTCACCATTTCTCATTCTTTCCAGTATCAAATTGGTGCATGAATTAAGAATGCCGGTGAAACCATTCAGTTCTGCAACGGGCAGTGCTTCGCGGAATAATGAGAAGATGGGTGCGCCGTCCATGACCGCCGATTCAAACATAAATTTCGAATGATGCTGCAAAGCCAACGCAGATAATTCCCTGTATCCGTACACAACAGGCCCCTTGTTGGCAGTGATGCCAAGCATGCCGCGCTTCAAGGCTGTTTTTAGATAATCTATTGCCGGTTGTCCGGTTTCATGATTGGTGGGTGAATTTTCAAATAGCACATTAGCAGGACATGTTTGAACGAATTCGATGATCGAGGAAGGTACCGGCATTTTTGACAATGCACTGATGTCAGAGGTATGCAGAATCTGATCAAGATCAAACCCGTCTGGATCGATTGCAATGCCATGATGACCGGTAGCAATTCCAGTGATCCTGAACCGTATCCCGTGCTGCTCCAACAGGACATCCCGTTTTTCTTGGAGTAAACAGATCAGAGACCTTCCCACATTACCAAATCCGACAAGTGCAAATGACAGATCGACCATATCGACTCCAGGAACAGTATTTTATACCGGCGGCCAGGGAAATTGGCGTTGCTTTTCATCCGGCTTGGGGAAAACCCGACTTTTCAACAAGTTCATTCCGCGTTGACGCAGGGCATCGATTTCTTCCGGTAATATCAGCCGTCCCAGATTTTGTTGCAATGGTTCATCATTCGTCAGTTTGTGCAGGAACTCTTCCACATCCGCCAGCAGATTATCCGGGATGGGTGTGCCGGAGAAGTCCCACACTACGGTACGCAATTTGTCCTGTTTATGAAAACACAAACCGTGATCGATCAACCAGATATGCCTGTTGTTATCGATCAAAAAATGACCACCTTTCCGGTCGGCATTATTAATCAGCAGATCAAAAACGACAACCGGCCGTGTTCTTTCAATATCTGCCGGGCTGAAATTGAAATAATGATAGTTGGGGTCATGCTCGATGTAGACTTGCACCGAGCCCGGCCCCAGCGGGCCGTCCATCCGGAAAACCACCGGGGGTACCAACTCCCACCCCAGGGCTTCCGAAACCAGATATGCGGCAGCTTCCCGTTTTTCAAGGCTTCCATAGGGGAAATCCCACAGCGGGCGTTCTCCACGCACAGGTTTGTAGACGGCAATGAACCGGCCAGGCGGTGAAATCACCTCCACCAGCAGAGTGTAATTGGAACCGGGAATAAATTGACCTTGCAGTTCCAGCTTGCCTGTTTGCAGGCAGTCAAGGAGGATATCTTTAGGAAACACATCCACAGAAAGTCCGCCAATACAGCAGATCAACCATTTTTCCCATTTTTCTTGGGGCAGATGTGACCGGAAGGATCTTCGGGTTCACCGCAATATGGGCAAATACGTCGTCCACGGTCTGCAACGACCAATCCCCAACTCACCAATGCTTTAATCTGTGCTCGCGTGCAGTACAATCGGGCGGAAGCGGCTTCTTCAGGCTGTTTGTTGCTGGAAAGCATTTCACGAATGATCAAACTCACCATGTCGTTATCCATATCATAAGACAAACCCAAATCTCCAACCCGGAATAACGGGTCTACCGGAGGGTGAATATGCATCGTATTTTCATTGTAGTCTGCTGATGCATCCGGCAGGTCAGGATACCGTTCGGCCAGTTCATTCAGAAACTGTTCCACACCTGCCGCCATCGATTGAATCTGAAATTTCTCAATCAGAAGGGTTAGAGTACGTTCTCCTTTCCAGGCCTGCAAATAAAATACACGTTTTCCAGGAGCACCGATGGCGTCAGTGGTGATGTGATCGACCGGATTAAAAATGATCTCTTTTTCCGACATTTTATCTACACTTTCCAATCCAGTGGTTTTTTATAAGGTCAGTTCGAAGATGCGTTGATGAAGGTACGGAACAGGTTGAGCATCGGTTCAATATCGACAAGTTCTTCAGGATGCCATTGAACGGCGATACCAAATGGATGATCGGTAAGTTCAATTCCTTCGACAAGTCCGTCGGAGGAGTGCGCAGTTGCCCGCAGATTGCTCCCCAGCTTGCGCACGCCTTGATGATGAAGGCTGTTTACCCATACATCCTTCTCTCCCAGCACCCGTTGCAGTTTGCTGGAAGATTCTGTTCGAATGGTGTGTGCTAAAAAGTTACGCGGCAGGTCCGGATAACAGGTATGAAAGAGGACATCCGGAAACTGGTCATAAAGATGCGTATACAGGGTCCCTCCAAGCGCGACATTGACCAATTCGATCCCGCGGCAGATACCCATAAATGGTTTGTTATTCTTGACCGCCCAGTTGAGCATGGCGATTTCCATTTCATCACGCTCCGGATCCACCTCGGTAACCTGGGGGTGCATGGGAGTTCCATAACAAGCCGGATTGATATCGACACCGCCGGTGAACAAAATACCACCAAGGGAACCGAGCAGATTGTTGAAGAGGTCCGGGGCAATGCCGGAGGGTATGATAACCGGTATTCCTCCGGCCCTGAGTACTGCGTGGATATATGAATTATTGATTGCCGTACGGGCCAGTGAATGTCCCTGCACAAATTGATTCGCTGTGATACCGATGAGAGGGTTAGTCATCTTCTATCCTCGAAGTAATGGATCATCACAGGCCTTTACCTGTAATGTCCATAAAGTATACCAGAGAATGATTTTTGACAAGTTTGAAACCAGACCGGATAGAGCACACTATAAATAACAGGGGTAAACTTACCTAATATAGCGGAACTGATCAAGTGAATATGTCTATTCAAGGATGGCTTCTTCCTTTACCAGTATTCTCTTGGTCTTGACTAAAACAACACACAGAGTTAGGGTTGTCAGGATTATGAATCACCGCTATAATGTGATGTGACTTTAACGAACCCGGAGAATTTGAAAGCATGGATCAAAACGCCGCCCAACTCGGGATGGGGGTTAATCCCGAGACCGAGAAAAACGCCAATAAAAATGGCGAAATATATAACAACATGGCCTCATTGCTGGCACAAGAGGGTGTTGACATTGATTTCCCCCAACAAGGTGAAACACGAACAGGCGTGGTTGCCAGTATCAGTCAGGGACAGATTCTGGTTAGCGTGGGGACTAAATCGGAAGGCGTCATCAGCGGGAAGGAATTCGATATCATTCCCCAGGAAGAACTGGAAAAACTACATGTTGGCGATGAATTACCGGTCTTTGTCATCAACCCGGAAGACCAGAATGGTAATCTCGTCCTTTCCTATGTGCGCGCCCTTGAGGAATCGGCCTGGCAAAAAGCGGAAGCAATGCTGGAGTCAAAAGAATCCTATTCCAGCAAGGTGGAAAGCTATAACAAAGGTGGTTTGATCGTTCCAATGGGCAGCTTGCGTGGTTTTGTGCCTGCGTCGCAGATCAGTCTGACACGACGCATGAGCCTGAGCAATGGCAACCCGGAGGAGCGGTGGGGCAAGTTTGTTGGCGAAGACATTGTCGTTTCTGTGATTGAAGTTGATCGTGAGCGCCGGCGTCTCATTCTCTCGGAACGCGCAGCCAGTACCGAAACTCGTGAAACGATTAAAGAAAAAGTCATCGAGGATCTTAAGGAAGGTGATATCAAAACCGGCCGTGTGACCAGCCTGGCCGATTTCGGTGCTTTTGTTAATATCAGTGGCGCTGACGGTTTGGTTCATCTCTCCGAGATTTCGTGGGAACGGATTTCAAATCCCAGCGAGGTTCTTAAGGTTGGTCAGGAAGTTAAAGTAAAGATCATCAGTGTGGATCGTGAAAAGAAACGCATCGGGTTATCCATCCGCCAGCTTCTTGAAGATCCGCTGGTAAAAAAGCTGGAAACCTACAAAAAGGGCCAGCTCGTGGAAGGTAAAATCACCCGTCTCACCAAGTTTGGGGCATTCGCCCGCCTTGATGACGATGTGGAAGGATTGATCCATATCTCCGAAATCAGCGAAAAACGCATTGAGCACCCCAAAGAAATTCTCAATGAAGGGGATGTGTTGACACTGCGTGTGATTAAAGTTGACCCTGCCAATCACCGGGTCGGTTTGAGCTTGCGGCGTGTCGATTCTTTGGCCTATGCCGATATGGATTGGCAATCTCTGTTGGATCAGGAATTGCTTGCCGATGAAGGTGATAATGTTTCCACAGCGGCACAACCAGAATCTGAAACCGAAACCCCGGCCGAAACATCCAGCGAAGAAGGATCGTCGCAGGCAGAAGCATCGGTTGCAGAAGTGTCGGTTACAGAAGAATCACCTCTAGAAGTATCACCTGCTGAGACAATGCCCACTGAAACACCCGGGGAAGAAGGATCTTTACCTGCTGCATCGGAACAAAACGAAAACGAAGGGTAATTTGGTGGCAGCCCACAAACGTTGTCAGTCTGCCCTTTATCTAAAGTGATAATTTTCTTTCTCGCTGCCCCCTGGTCAATGGATCGGCGGGCAGTGTCTTATCGCTAAACCATAATGGCGTACTTTTTTGGATAAACCGGGCTGTGTGTTGAAAACAAGGAATGTTCTTGAAAAGCGCTTTGCGGATGACCCCTCAAAATACTAACCTGCAAAATAACGGAAATGGTCAAACCGATTCCACCCAAAACGGTGTCCGGCTTTTTCCAATGACCCGCATCAGGATCGGGTTAACCCTGACTTTGATCGGGTTCATGATGTTTTTACTCGGTGCCCGCCCGGCATTATTTGGATTGGACCGCAGCCCGGTAATTGGTTTTGTACAAATAGCCGTCTTTACAGTGGGGCTTGGAGGTATTTGTATCGGCGGTTATATCAGTCTGATGGCATTGTGGAAAAATGAATCGCCCAGCATTGCGGCAGATTTTGGGTTGCGGTTTGTTGCCACCGGTTTTGTGGTTGCAGTCTTTTCAGGAATGGCAGATATATTTGGTTTTGGAAGTCACCCGTTACCGGGCATCCCTTATTTTGGGATATGGCAGGCACGCGGGGTGCTGGTTGGTGAGATGATCATCGGTTTTGGTTTCCTCTTATTAATCCCGTATCGCTACATCTTTCCTTCAAAACCCACTGCCAGTGAAAAAACTGAATCCAGTTCGAAAACAGCGAATGAAACAGACGATGAAACCGGAGCCAAAACACCAGGGGAATAAGCAGAAGAAAATTTTATCCAACGGGAAATTTATGAACGCATTTGAAAAACTGAACAATGGTCTTTCTATCTATTTAAAAGAGATTCATACTGCCCCCATCATCAGTCACTGGGTATGGTATCGGGTAGGTTCAAGAAATGAAAAACCGGGGAAGACGGGTATTTCCCATTGGGTGGAACACATGCAGTTTAAAGGTACCAAACGCTTCCCCACCGGTACTCTGGATCGGGCAATTTCACGCGATGGTGGAATGTGGAACGCCTTTACCAATCTCGACTGGACAGCCTATTTTCAGGTTATGCCCTCCGACAAGATCGATATTGCCCTCGAATTGGAAGCAGACCGGATGAAGAACAGTCTCTACGAACCCGATGAGGTGGAGTCCGAAAGAACTGTCATCCTTTCGGAACTGGAGGGCAGTGAAAACGAACCCCTCTTCCGGCTGGGTACTGCCATGCAAATGGCAGCCTTTGACCACCATCCATACCGTTATGAAATCATCGGCGAAAAGAAAGATTTGTTGGCGATCACCCGTGATGATCTGTATTCGCATTATCAAAAAAATTACTCCCCTGAAAATGCCCTTGTTTGTGCGGCGGGTGATTTCGACAGCCAGGAAATGTTGGACAAACTAAAACGGCTGTACCAGGATATTCCGATGGGCAACAGCCAATCCCAGCCTGTTGAACAGGAGAATTTTATAGGTTCCGAACGCCGGGTGGAAATCGAAGGGGCGGGCGGAACCACCTACCTGCAATTGGCTTATCGAGCCCCGGCTGCAAACACTACTGATTTCTTTGCCCTGACCGTTTTGGACAGTCTGCTGACCGGACCGAGCAGTTTGAGCATGTTTGGAGGTGGAGGGGTATCGAACCGGACCAGCCGGCTGTATCGGGCTCTGGTGGAACGAGATTATGCTGTCGCTGTCAATGGCAGCCTTCAGTCAACGATCGATCCCTTTCTGTACAATATTCTGATTGTGGTGCATCCGGGCCAGGATGTGGAGAATGTTCTGTCTGAGACCGATGCCCAGATTGCCAGGGTGCTAAATGACAAGGTGAGCGGGCAGGAAATCGAACGCTCTATTAAACAGGCTAAAGCCTTGTTTGCCTACAGTACCGAGAGTGTAACCAACCAGGCATTCTGGCTGGGCTATTCGGAAATGTTCGCCAGCTATGACTGGTTCCTGCATTACATCGCTATGTTGGAAGAAGTTAATCCCGACCAGGTGCTTGAAACCGCCCGTTTGTATCTCGATCCTGGAAAAAGGGTGACAGGGATTTATCGACCGGTGGATGAAGGAGGTGCTGCATGACGCCGATTAATCATTGGGCCAGTATCCCCGGCCCTGAAAATATCACCCGCCGGGAAACAGAAAATGGAATTATCGTCCTTTCCAGGGAAAACTTTGACAGCCCTTCGGTTGTGTTTAATGGTTACCTGGGTGGGGGAAGTCTGTTTGATCCGGATGACCGTTTGGGTTTGGCTTTGTTTACCACGCAGGCTCTCATGCGCGGCACGGCAAAGCGTTCCCAGCAGGAAATCTACGAGGCACTCGAGAGCATGGGTGCAAGTGTTGGGTTTGGGATCGGTGCACACAGTGTGACTTTTGGCGGAAGAGCACTTGCCGAGGATTTTCCTGTCATACTGGACACGCTGGCTGAGGTACTGCAAAACCCCATATTTCCAGATGTTGAATTGGAACGCCTGCGGGCCCAAATGTTAACCTCGCTGGCTTTGCGCGATCAAGACACCGAGCAGCGTGCTTCCATGGCATTTGAAGAGATCGTCTACGCCGGGCATCCGTATTCACGCCCGGAGGATGGCAACCCGGAAACCATTCAGGCCATCCAGCGTGCCGACCTGGTTGATTTTCATCACCGCTACTATGGCCCGCAGGGAATGGTCATTGCGGTGGTAGGCGCTTTGAACAGGGAAAGCGTGACGGATGAGGTGGAAAAACGTTTTGGTTGCTGGGAAAATTCTTTTGATCCACAGCAGCCCGTTTTGCCAGATCCTCAACCTGTGACTGCCGAGGTGAGAAAACATATCCCACTCCAGGATAAATTCCAAACCGATGTCATCATGGGCACTCTGGGGCCAAAGCGCACATCAGCGGATTATCTCACTGCAAATCTGGGCAATCATATACTGGGTCAATTTGGTATGATGGGCCGGATCGGTGAAAGCGTGCGGGAAAAAGCGGGTCTTGCATACAACGTCACCTCCAGTATCAATGCAGGTTTGTTAAGTGGCACCTGGGAAGTTTCGGCGGGTGTGGCTCCGGAAAATGTCGCTCAGGCAGTTGAATTGATAAAAAAGGAAATTGCCCGTTTTACAGCCGAGCCGGTCACCGCAGAAGAGATTTCGGACAGTACATCCAATTTAATTGGGCAGGTACCGCTCTGGCTTGAGTCGAATAACGGTGTAGCGAGTGCATTGGTACGTTTGGAGCGTTTCCAGCTTGGTCTCGACTATTATCACCGATTTCCTGACATGCTGAAAGCGATTACCGCGGCCGATATTCTGGAATGTGCCCGGCGTTATCTGGATGCGGATAAACTGATTATTGCCAGCTCAGGCCAATAGTCTTATTGATGCCAGCATTTGAAGTTCAGACGTTGGCAAGTTTTTTCACCGCGGCTGGTGACTGGCTGCTGATCCCCAACCAGAGGTGATCGGGCAATATTTTGGTTGATGATCGAATTTCAAATCCGGCCGGTGGCTGCTTTTTTTGATCCAGCATACTGGGGTGGACAAAGCATAAGTTGGGGTGCTGCCCGTATTTATTCTGATAATATTTGGCCGCCTTGATGATCTTCGTTTCAAGATCGGTTTTTGGGTTATTATCGAACCATAACATACCGGTATTCATGTTTCCTCCAGTTATAAAATAGAAAATATATTCTATGATTATTATTGTACAAATGTTCTAATTAAATGTCAAGAGGTATGTTTGATATTCCATGCCGCGTTCATAAAATTTGAATTATGGGGTAAAATTAATCTGTCGTAAAACTTTCATTCTCATGTGAATCAAACCTGTAATTTGTTGAATCCACGTTGCTATCGGTTGAAATTACCCCTGGGATGAAAAAATGGGATCACATTTTATGAATAGGAAAACACAATCGATTACAGGAATCCAAAATTCTTTTCTGAGAGGAGAATATGCAATCAATACCCGGTGAGTTTCTGGAGATTAACCGAAAGAAAAGAGTTTATCAGCCTTTTAAGGGGTTGAGTTACCGTTCACCTACGGAGCGGGTATGCGATTTCAGCGAAGTGGTGCTGCCGTTTGATGAAAACCGGGCCCGTTTCGAAGCCTCGCGTTGTATTCATTGCCCGGATCCGGCGCCATGTGTTTTGGCTTGCCCGGTGCACAATGATATTCCCTCGGCCATGTGGCTGATTGAACACGGCGAATTCGACGAGGCTTTGCGTTTATATTTACAAACCAGCTCTTTCCCGTGCTTCTGTGGCCGGGTCTGCCCTCACGAGCAGCTTTGTCAGGGTTCCTGCGTATTAAGTAAGGATGGAGCCCCGGTATTGACCGGTCATTTGGAAGCGTTTGTGGCTGATTATGGTACCTGCCGCTGGTTGTCAGAAGGTGGTCTGATGACATCCCCTCCCAAAACCGGAAAAAAGGTTGCCGTAGTAGGAGCAGGCCCTTCCGGCCTGGGCTGTGCGCAAGTATTGGCTTCGTACGGTCATTCTGTGACCGTGTTTGATGCCATGCCATTTCCCGGCGGGCTTTTGATGTACGGCATTCCGAATTTCAAGCTTCCACGCAACGTTATTTACCCTCAAATTGACCGTCTAAAATCCCTCGGAATCACCTTTGTCCCCAATACCCGCATTGGGAAAGATAAAACAGTTGATGATCTTTTCGACCAGGGGTTTAATGCGGTTTTTATTGGGATTGGTACCTGGATTGACGCATTAATGGAAATACCGGGTGAGGATTTACCGGGTGTTTACAAAGGTTCCCATTTCTTGATCCTGGCCAATTCTGATCCGGATCATTTACCCGCCGGGATGGAGAAAGATTTCAAAATCGGAAAGAAAGTGGTTGTGGTTGGCGGGGGCGATACTGCTTCAGATTGTCTGCGCACTGCAGTTCGCCTGGATACCGAAGAAGTCACCTGTATCTACCGGCGTACCGAAGCTGAAATGCCGGGCAGTAAGAAAGACCGCCAGCTTGCTCGCGAGGAGGGCGCTGAATACAAGTTTCTCACACAGCCGGTACGTTTCATTGCAGGAGAGGATGGAAAGCTGGCTGCCATTGAGTGCCTCCAGAATCGTCTGGGTGAACCCGACGAAAAAGGACGCCGCAGACCTGTACCAATTGAAGGTTCCAATTTCATCATCGAGGCCGATATGGCTGTTCTGGCAATTGGATATTGGCCGGATACAACACTCGGAAAATCAACCCCGGGGCTTCAACTGAAAAAATGGGGGGAGATTATCGCTGATCCTGAAACAGGGGCAACCTCACGACCGGGTGTCTTTGCCGGCGGTGACGCTGTAACCGGCCCAGATCTGGTGGTTACGGCAATGGCAGCCGGAAGGCACGCCGCGGTGGCAATCGACAAGTATTTACAGGAAAAATAGCTCTCCATCAATTTCTGATTTTGAGGTATGCTTAAGGTCACAGCCATAATCATCCGCGTCATATTCCGTTTGTCCGGGATAAAACCCGCTCATTTTTCATGGAAAAATTACTTCGAAGGAGGATGGTGTGATTAAAGAGACGCTCAAGGAAGCTGAAATTCGAATGAAGGGCGCAGTGGATACCCTGGAACTGGATCTGTCAGGTATTCGCACAGGCCGGGCGTCACCAGCACTTGTTGAACGCCTTCCAATAGATTACTACGGTGCATCTATACCATTGATTCAATTAGCCACCATCAGTGTTCCTGAAGCCCGTTCGTTATTAATCCGACCCTTTGATGCCAGTACCCTTAAGACAATCGAACGAGCCATCCTCGCTTCTGATTTGGGATTAACCCCCATGAACGATGGAAAATCGATCCGCCTTAATCTGCCGCCGCTCACAGAAGAACGTCGTCGTGATTTGGTAAAACTGGTTCATAACCGTCTTGAAGATGCACGGGTTGCTGTTCGAAATGTGCGTCGTGATTTGATTCGTGATTTACGCGAGTTCGAGGGCGAAAAACTGATCACCGAAGATGATTTGAAAAAGGGAGAAGAAGAACTTCAAAAACTGACCGAGAAGATGACGGATCTTGTGGATGAGGTTGGAGAAAGAAAAGAAAAAGAAATTTTGGAAGTGTAGATCAATCTTTTCCATGAATCCAGAAACCGATTTACCTAATCAAATTCCAAATCATATCGCCATTATCATGGATGGGAATGGACGCTGGGCTGCAAAACGCAGCTTACCGCGTCTGGCAGGTCATCGTGCAGGAACTGAGAATATTCGCCCCATCATTCGCGCCAGCATCGATCAGGGTATCAAATATTTGACCTTGTACGCCTTTTCCACCGAAAACTGGAGCCGACCCAGGGAAGAGGTGGATGGCTTGATGAATCTCATGGGCAATGTCATTGAGCGTGAATTAAATGCACTGCATGCTGAGGGAGTTCAACTGCGCCATATTGGCCACCTGGAAGGATTGGGCGATGATCTCCATCAAAAAGTAAAAAACGCGATCGATACTACCAGGAATAACAATTGTTTGATATTGACTCTTGCCTTTAATTACGGCGGACGGGATGAAATTATTTGTGCCTTCAAGCGCATGATCCAGGATCATATCAAACCGGAAGATATCGATGAGGAACTGGTCGGAAAATATTTATTTACGGCGAATACCCCTGATCCGGATTTGGTGATTCGTACATCAGGTGAGATGCGCACCAGCAATTTTCTCATCTGGCAGACCACTTATGCCGAGTGGTATTTCACCCCCACCTTGTGGCCTGATTTCAGTCAAACTGAATTAATCGAAGCGATAAAAGTTTACAGTCACCGCGAAAGACGTTTCGGTCGAGTAAATTTAGTTCTCTGACCATCATGTTGAAACAACGGCTCATCGTCATCATTATCATGCTTCCGGTGTTGGTATATTTTGCCGCATTGGGAGGATTACCTTATACCCTGCTCATATCCTTGTTCATCGGTCTGGCTGCCTGGGAATTCTGGCGAATGTTCTACCGGGGGGGATATGCTCCTTCAGCGATACTCACCATAGGAGGAGCGGTTCTTTTTTGTTTGCAAGGCTATTTCACACAAATTCCCCTGGAAGCCCTGATGGTGGGTCTGGCTATGCTCACAGCCCTGGTTCAACTGGTAAAGTATGAACGCGGACCTCAGAATGGAACACCAAATAGCACGCCATCTGGCACAGCGTATGGCGCGCAGAACGCCGCGTTAGGTTTTTGTATCACGTTGGCTGGAAGCCTGTATTGGGGTATGCTGGGATCATACCTGATACGTCTTCGCATGCTGCCGGATGGATTTTGGTGGCTCATGTTAACCCTGCCGGCAGTTTGGGCTTCAGATTCCGGGGGTTATTTGATCGGCCGTACGTTCGGTCAACATTTTATGACACCGCGGTTAAGCCCCAAGAAGACCTGGGAAGGCTTTGCAGGAGGAATTGTGTTTTCCCTCCTGTTGACTGCTACATTGGGCGCCTTATGGCATATAAAAGCTGAACAGGTGACATGGCAAAGCGGTTTATTTTTAGGGGCAATTATTGCTGTCCTGGTTCCTTTGGGCGATTTCACGGGTAGTTTGTTTAAAAGGTTTTTTTCCCTTAAGGATTCCAGCAAACTCATTCCGGGACATGGGGGTGTAATCGATCGGATTGACACATGGGTTTGGGCTGCTGTATTGGGGTATTATTTCGTGATTTTTCTTCAATGATTCAATCTCGCGTTCGTTCATTACCTGCAATCCCAAAGGAGGCATTTTATGGATAAGAGCGTACCAACTCGAAACCTGGCACTGGAATTGGTGCGGGTAACGGAAGCTGCTGCACTGGCCGCAGGGCGTTATGTCGGTTCAGGTGACAAAAAACTCGCAGACAAGGCTGCGGTGGACGCCATGCGGCTGGTTTTAAACAGTATTGAAATGGATGGCGTGATCGTCATTGGAGAAGGCGAGAAAGACGAAGCCCCCATGCTCTACAATGGCGAGAGGATTGGCAATGGTGAACCTCCCATGGTGGATATTGCAGTGGATCCAATCGACGGTACCCGCCCGGCTGCATACGGTTTGCCCAATTCCATTACGACTGTTGCGCTGGCTCCGCGTGGCACCATGTTCAACCCTGGCCCCTTTGTTTATATGAACAAGATTGCGGTAGGGCCAGCGGCACGCGATGTGATCGATATCGAAGCACCTGTGGAAGAAAATCTGCGAAAAATTGCAAAAGCAAAGGGCGAAAATGTCAATGACCTGACGGCAGTCATTTTAGATCGCCCACGTCATAAAGAATTGATCACTCAGGTGCGTAAAATGGGCGTCCGTATCCGCATGATTCCTGATGGAGATGTGTCCGGTGCCATCATGACCTCCTGGCCAAATTCCGGCGTGGATGTGTTGTTGGGGATTGGGGGGACCCCCGAAGGGGTTCTGGCTGCCTGCGCCATGCGGTGTTTAGGCGGCTGCATCATGGGTAAGATGTATGCCCGCAATGAGAAGGATCTTGAGCGGGCTGCAGAATACGGCTATGATTTTAATAAAGTCTATACCCAGGACGATCTGATTTCATCCGAGGATACATTCTTTGCTGCAACCGGTTTGACCAACGGGGATTTGTTGAAAGGGCTCGATTATTCATCCGATGGCGCCCAAACCCACAGTCTGGTGATGCGCGGTCTGACCGGTACGGTACGGGAAATTACTGCCTATCACCGTATGAGCAAGCTCAATCGCATCAGTTCCATCTCTTACTCCGGCAGTGAACAATTGAGTGCCGAGGAAGTTCAGAAGATCGACTGATAAAAGAAGGAAATCGTGATTCAATAAAGCTAAAACCAACCGACATTTTGTTGGATTTTTTAGCCGTAAGACGGCTAAAAAATCCAACAAAGATAAAAATTAGACAGCCCCATTCATTCGTATCTTGGGGCTGTCTAATTACTTGATGGTTTACTTGATTGCGTAGCTCATTGAAGCATCCACGCTGATCACAATTTGACCGGCTGCGACCGGTACGGTCCCGTTTCCGCCCACGCCTGAATAGGATTTCACGTCATATAAAGTCTGGGGGCCGCTGTTGTAGGAACTGACACTGATCAGGTTTCCCAATTCCACACCGGATGCTGCAGCGAGTTCTTCGGCCTGCAACTTGCCGTTTTCCACTGCCAATTTCCGGGCTTCAGTATAGGCTCCCGCTTTATCGGTGGCATCGAAGGAGATCGAATTGATCGTGTTGGCCCCGGATTTCACGGTGCTATCCAACAGCGAACCAAGATTGGTCAGATCGCGCACGGTTACCACAACCGTGTTCTCAACCACGTACTTTGTTCCCTGCATCTCTCCGGTGGGGCTGTATTCCTGGGTGGGATACACGTTAAAGGCAGTGGTTTGGATATCTTTATCATCAACACCCATACCTGTTAAAGTCGTTCGAATGGCCTGTGCCTGGAGATTGTTGTCTTCCAATGCTGCCGCTACTTCGGGAGCTTCACTGTGTACACCAATATTGACGTACGCCAAATCGGGAACAATATACACCTGTCCATTTCCAGTAACACTGATTTGCGGAATCATAGCATTGTTTGAGTTTGCGGCGGTACCGCAGGCGGTCAAAGCAGTTACCAGCATCAGACCAATCGCTGCGACTAAAATTTTGTTTTTCATTTATTTCCTCCAAATTTTTATTTTAATCGTTCTACCGATTATGGGTGTAAGACGAACATCCAGGGGAAAAGGTTCCGCTTTTATTTTCTTTTCAGATGATCGCTTTTCGCTCACTTTCTTCTTTAATTCCGGAGTTTGCTCATCGAAATAGTGAATATTGCAACGAGTTTCGTTTTGGATGATACGGGGAATGACTATCCCCCCAGCAATTCCGCTATCTCGGCAGGTTCCAGCGCCATGCGGGCTTGTTCGCGTACTTTATCCATGCTGGAGAAAAATTCCCGCATCATTACCACCAGCAGATATCTTCCTTTCGGCGATAAGGTTATTTTTTCATGATTGTTGATGGCAAAACCATTGAAAAAAAACATGAAGGCCATTTCAACAGGCAGTCCCAGTTCAATTGGAATGCCGAAACTTTCTCTGAACCTGGTTTTGTCCAGCTCACCACCAAATAAATCCATGAGGAAGCGGTAACGCATTCTTTCGCGGCTTGAAAATTGACGATATTTCAAAGCAGAAAACCTGCCGGATGCAATGCGCTGCGCATATTCCTTGAGGGAAAAAGTATTGACATACAGATTGCCGTTCAGATAGCTGAAAGAGCCTGACCCAAGGCCAACATATTCTTCATGATCCACAATATATTCATCGATCATTCCTTCGCCGTCGCGTGCATAACACCAGGCAGAAACCGGATGAAATTGAGGGCGCAGACCCTCATCGATCAGGTGGTAAAACAAATGCTCCTGATTGTGGGTCACCTGGCCGATCGATGAGGAAAGTGAACGGGTCACGCTGGGAGCGGTCATCAGCGGATAAAATGTCACCTGGTTGACGCCGCTCGCCAGAATGGTTTCGATGTCTCTCTTTACCATGTCAGCAGTCTGCCGGGGGAAATTAAAGATCATATCCACGTTCAGCGTGGGAAACATACCGGCAATCCTTTGCAAACGTGCCAGGTTTTCTTCTCCTGAACCATATTTGTCGAGGCGATTCATCTGCTTCAAAAGGCTGTCGTCAAAGCTCTGCATTCCGACGGAAAGGCGCTGTACCCGGCCCTGCAGTTTCTCAAGCAGGTCAGGCTTCAGATGATCCGGGTTGGTTTCGCAGGACACGTCTTGAATGTGAAACAACCGGCGGGCCAGATCGATTGTCTCACAGACTTCATCGACCATCACTGTCGGGGTTCCACCTCCCAGATACAAGGACGAAAAATCATAACCTGCGTCTGAGATCATCCTCATTTCCTGACGTAAATTCTGATAATAATCCGCTGTACGTTTCTGTTGAAAAATAAAGCGGTTGAAAGAACAATAGGGGCATAGTCGCTCACAAAATGGCACATGCAGGTACAACATATATTGCCGGCCCGGTTTGGGTTCAGGTATATGGAGTTGGTCGACTACTTTAAGGTCAAGCGAATGACCGATTACACCGGGTAATACCAGTGAAAGCAATCGCTCGGATAACAATGCGCCTTTTATCTGTTTCATAGGAAAAAAATTATAGTCTATTCTGACGATCAGGAAAACCCAGAATTTGACGGAAGAGTTCCTGTTGTCAAACACACCAGCTCTGCGATTTGGATTATTATTTCGGCCCGATTTGGAAAGGCGCTCAGACCTGCAACCGGTTTTAGGTCCACATGAGCCCCGCCATCCTGGTCGCAAACCCGGCGGATGAAATCACGGATGGGGATGCAAACGCCGTCAAGGCCGCACAAGGGCAGATTCAGCCATTCCACCAACGGCAAGGAGGCTCCTTTTCCGGGCAGTCCTTTCGATGAGATGGGAGGCAGTTTACAGTCAGGGAAAATATTGGGTAGAAGCGAAATATCCTCCATCCGGTTATGTCGGTGAACGGTGTCGCACAGCAGCAGACGTAACTGCAAGGCAGCCACGCGATAATAGAGCTCTTCCCCGTTGCGATAGTGGTGTATGGCAGATTGCAGGATAAAAATGGAGTCCCGAAAGTAAGCGAAAAGGGATTCAGCCTGAGCTTTTGACTTCATTGCAAATTGATTGGACCATCCGGTGTGCCTGAAATGCGTGTCTGGTAGGCGAGGTATAAGGCAATCGAACCAGCAACGGAAGCGTTAAGCGATTCAATCTGGCCGCGCATCGGCAGGCGCAGCATCACGTCGCAGGATCTGCGGACGAGATCCCGCAAACCATATCCTTCACTCCCCACCACCAGAGCGAGCGGGCCGCTTAAATCCACCGATTCGATGGGTCGGGCCGATAGATCTCCTTCCAAACCCATCACCCAGATATTGTGTTCTTTCAAAGCGGTGATCGCCTGAACCAGGTTAACCTGGGCGATACGGATATGTTCACTGGCTCCGGATGAGGCATGCACAACGGCCGGGGTTACCGCAGCAGCCCGGTGCATGGGTATGAATACACCTTGCACGCCCACCACTTCCGCAGTGCGTAGCAGCGTTCCCAGATTTTGAGGATCCTGCAAGGTATCCAATATCAGGAAGAACCCCGGTTCATTCAGACTATTTGCATACAAAAGAATGGAAGGCAAATCTGAATAGGGATAGGCGGATGCCTGCAAGGCAACTCCCTGGTGATTTTCGGCAATTGAATCCAGCCGTTTTCGATCTGCAGTGTGAACGGGGATATTCATTTTCTCGGCCAGTGCCAGAATATCCTTGATCCGTCCTTTTATTTCCACACCCTGGGTAATTTGTAATTCAAAGAAATGACGGCGGCGTGCTGATAATGATTCAAAAACTGGGTTACGACCGGTGATCCATTCCTTGCTCATGGAGGGTTAACTTTCATCCTCCGGACGGGCAAAAATCATTCTGCCGGCGGCTGTTTGCAGCACTTTTGTGACAGAAACATTGATTTCCTGGTTTAGATAATGCCGTCCGTTTTCGACCACCACCATGGTACCGTCATCCAGATACCCTACACCTTGCTCAAGCTCCTTGCCTTCCTGAATGATTCGGACGGAAAGGAGTTCACCGGGAAGCAGCACCGATTTTACGGCATTGGTCAGCTCATTTACGTTCAACACGGTAACCCCTTGCAACTCGGCAATGCGGTTCAAATTGAAATCATTCGTCAGGATCGGGCAGCGCATTTGGCGTGCAAGGATGACCAGTTTGTCATCGACGTCCCGAACCCCCTCGACATCGATATCACTCAATCTGACGGTGATGGATGGATCTTTTTGTAATTGTGAGAGCACTTCCATCCCGCGCCGGCCGCGCTGCCGGCGCAAATTGTCGGCTGAATCGGCGATGTATTGGAGTTCATTAAGTACAAAACGCGGGATGACGATGGTCCCTGGCAGAAAGCCGGTCCGGGCGATATCAGCGATCCGCCCATCGATGATCACACTGGTATCCAGCAATATGGTACGGCTGGCGCCCCATCCACTCCCGTCAGAGGAATCCGGTACATTCTGATTCGTACGGCGGAAAGAGGAAATGATCGTGAAAAGATCATCCTGGCGCATGGTAAAAATTGTCACCCCCAGGTAGGCAAACAACAGCACACAAAAAAACGGAAGGATATTGTTAAAGGGGGATGGCAGCAGAGAGAGGGGGAATGATAAAAGCGCTGCAATAATCAAGCCGACGATGAGGCCAATCATGGCAGCAACAAGACGTTGTGCAGATACGCGTACCAGGTATCTGCGCAAGAGTCGGTAAGGTTTTGTGGTAAACATCGGAGTGAGAATAAGGCCGAATAACGCGCCGAGTAAACCAAAAACAACTGCATAAAGGTCAACGGAAAGGATGCTGGCCCAAGGGCTGAGACGGGCCATGTTGCCAAGCGTTACACCAAGGAATACACCTGCAATACAAAATACCACTGCCCCTAAAAGACGAATAATAAAATCAGAAGTAAACATAAATAATGCCTCCGCTATTTTGTTATTAAGGAACAAAATAATTAATAAAGATGATTGCTACTTATGATGATAGCATGAGAGTATATTCGCGTCAATTGGTAAGGCCAATTTCACAACTGTTACCCAACCCCCTGGCTTACGGCCTAATGACAAGCCCTTTACCAATCTTCATGATGCACGCATGATCACGACATTATGTGCCCATGCATTTCGTAACTTTCGTGTCTTTCGTGGTTATGAATTAATCAATATTGATGGCTATCGTATCAAGGCCTGCAACACCACCTGAAAGAGCGAATTGGGAACCAGGCTCACCACCACCACCGCTGCTGCCGATCCGATGGTGACCAGCCTGAGCCAAAAATCACCGGATACTTTTGGCTCTCCCGGCTTCATGTACATCACCACCACCACCCGCAGGTAATAATAAGCCGAGATCACCGAGGTCAACAGACCGATGATGGTCATGGTGACGTATCCCCCCATCACCGCACTGCGGAACAGGTAAAATTTTCCCCAGAAACCGATCGTAAGCGGCATACCGGTAAACGAGAGCATGGCTATCGTCATCGCCAACGCCAGCCAGGGCTCTTTTTTCCCTAATCCTGCATAATCGTCCAACTCGAGGCCCTGGCCGTTTTCTTTCTCCATGGCCACCACCACGCCCCAGGCTGCAAAACTGGCGAGTGCGTAGGAACTCAGGAAAAACAGCATGGCCGAAGTCATTTCGGCCTGCATGCTGCTCTGGCTGAATGAGACAAATGCCATCAGCAGATAACCGCCGTGGGCGATGGATGAATAACCCAGCAGTCGTTTGATGTTCTTCTGCGAGATGGCCGTCAGATTTCCAACGATCATCGTCAGAATGGACAGCCCCGCCAGAACCGGTGAAATATCGGCCGCCTGGGAGGGGAAGGCGGTGACGAAAACCCTCATCAATGCCGCAATCCCGGCCGCTTTGGCGCCGATCGACATAAAACCCGTCACCGGCGTTGGAGCTCCCTGGTAGACATCCGGCGCCCAACTGTGGAACGGTACCACCGCCATCTTAAAGGCAAAGCCAACCAGCATCATGCCGCCGCCAATGGCAAACAAAGTGGGATTGACCAGGGTCCCCGCTTCCGCAGCAGAAAATACCTCGCGCAAGCCCGTTGATCCGGTTGACCCAAAGACCAGGGCCACCCCGTACAGGACGAACGCCCCGGCAAAGGTACCCAGGATGAAATACTTCAGCGCCGATTCCTCGGATTCCTGGCGCGGAATGGCAAAACCAGCCAGGATATACAATGGGATCGACAGCATCTCGAGCGCCAGAAAGATGATGATCAGGTCGTTGGCATTCGTCATCAGCATCATCCCAGCCACCGACAGCATCAACAAGGGATAATACTCGCCTCGTTCGATCCCCATCCGTTTGAGATAATCATACGCCAGGCCAATACCCAAAAGACCGCACATCAGAAAAACGGAACTCAGGAAAACGCTGAACCCGTCGACCACCACCATGCCGCCAAAAGCCGAGGCATTCCAGTTGAGGCGTGGCAGGTTCAAACCCAGGGCAGCAGCCAGACCTAATGCAGCCAAAAACGCCGTCATTCCCTTTTGCCTGGCAGGAATCCAGAGATCAACCAGCAGCAGCACGATCGCCGAGCCTATGACGACAACCAGCGGCAAGAGAGTCATCAGATCATCATTTGTCATCGAATCATTCTCCTAACAGGCTGCTATTTAATCGCCAGCGCGGTACTCTGCAACATGGATACCAGGTTTTCCACGGCAGGGTTCACCAGATCAAAAAATGGCTTGGGGTATAAACCAATCCAGAAAATCAAAATCAGAATTGGAGCAAGAACCAGTATCTCGCGCCAGGTCACATCCTTGAGATGTTGATTTTCTTCATGGCGGACAGGGCCCAAAAAGACTTTTTCAAACATGTGGAAAAGATAGACGGCTGACAAAATCACACCCAGGGTCGCCACACCGGCATACCATGGGCTTCCCAAAACATCAGAATTGAATGCGCCCAACAGGATGGTAAATTCACCCACGAAACCGTTGAGACCGGGTAACCCCATGGAAGAAAGTGTCACCACGAGTGCTAGGGAGCCCAGAACCGGTACCACCTTCCATAAACCGCCAAAGGATTCCAGGGCGCGCGTGTGACGGCGTTCGTACAGCATCCCCACAATCAGGAACAATGCCCCGGTACTGAGACCGTGGTTCACCATTTGCAGGATGGCACCTGAAATCCCCTGTGCATTGAGAGAAAAAATGCCCAGCATGACAAAGCCCAGGTGGCTGACCGATGAATAAGCGACCAGTTTTTTCAAATCCTTTTGGGCATAGGAGACTGCTGCCCCGTACAAGATGCCAATGACGGCCAGAACTGCGATAATGGGGGCTGCCTTGATGGACATCTCCGGGAACAGCCCCAGGTTGAAACGCAGAAAGCCATAAGTCCCCATCTTCAGCAGCACACCCGCCAATATTACAGAAGCCGGCGCAGGAGCCTGGACGTGGGCATCCGGCAGCCAGGTGTGCAGCGGCCACATGGGTACCTTGATGGCAAACGCAATGGTAAACGCCAGGAACAACCACAGTTGGACATCCGCAAAAAGCTGTCGATTGGCAGCCAGATCCACATACGAGAAAGTCCCGGCTCTTAATCCAATGACAAAGATGGCCACCAGCATAAAGATGGAACCAGCCATGGTATAAAGGAAAAACTTGACCGCCGCGTAAATCCGGTTTTCACTGCCCCAAATACCGATCAGGAAGTACATGGGAATGAGCGTCAGCTCCCAGAACAGGAAAAACAGCACCAGATCGAGGGACAGGAAAACTCCGATCAGGGCAGTTTCAAGCAGCATAAAGACCATCATAAAGGTCTTGACCCGTTCATCGATCCCGTTCCAGGAGGAGAGGATGACGATGGGGGTCAGGAAAGTGGTCAATAACACCATCAGAATGTTCAGGCCATCCACCCCGAGCTGAAAATTGATCTTCAAATCCCCGGCCTGGATCCATGCCAGGTTAATACCCATTTGAATGTCTGTATTTTCAGGCTGAAAACCCGTCAACATCCAGATGGATAACCCAAAGGTGATGATGGATGTGACCAGGGCGGTGATGCGGATGGCATTTTTTTGTTCCTGATGAAGAAAGGCAATCAACACCATCCCGATAAGCGGGAAAAAGGTCACCCATACAAGGGGGTTCAAAAGGACATTCATAGATTTGCCCCTTCACATTCGATCATGCTGACATCCAGAACTGTTCTCATACCGATGCTCTCTCCCGAAGGAAGCGGTTAGTGCAAAATGATATAAAAGACAATCGCCACCGCACCCAGCAAGATACCCAGTGCATACGTGCGGATGTATCCGTTTTGAAACTTGCGGGTAAACCCGGACAGGACGCGTGCCAGGCCGCCCACATCATTGACGGCGCCGTCGATCACCTCCTGGTCTATCCATTCACCCAGAAGAACAGTAGAGACATAGGTGTAAGGTCGAACCACGATGGTGTGATAAAACTCATCCACCCACCATTTGTGCTGCAGGGCATTGAACAATCCGCCAAGCCGGGAAGATAAAGGATCAACAAACCCGTTTTTGCCCAGCGTAACTCTCCCATACAAGGACCACGACAGGATGAGTCCCAGCAGGGCAATCGCCAACGAGATCAGCGCAATGGTGACAGAAAATTCGATTTCCCGACCGGCTCCCAGGGTGTGTTCCAGCCATGAACCCAGCGTATGCACACCGGGCAGGTTCAGCGCGCCGCCTGTCACCGATAGAACTGCCAGCAGGATTAATGGAATGGTGACGATCGGCGAGCTTTCGGTGGCATGTTCGGCGGAAATACTGCGGGGTTTGCCGGAAAATATTAGGAAAATCTGGCGCCCCATATAAAAAGCGGTCAGGAAAGCCGAAACGGTGAGAATCACATAAACCGGCAAGGATTGGGTACTTGCTGCTCCCAAAATTTCGTCCTTCGAGAAAAAGCCTGACAGCGGAGCAATACCGGATATTGCCAGAGCTCCGATCAGGTAAACCCAGAAGGTGAGCTTCATCCTCCGCGAAAGACCACCCATGTTTCGCATGTCCTGCGGATCGATGCTATCCTCTTCAGCGGCAGAGTGTCCCACAGCAAGATGCGCGCCGCGCTCCATGCCCTGGATCACCGACCCGGCTGACAGGAAAAGCAGCGCCTTGAAGAAGGCATGGGTTGCCAGGTGGAAGATGGCGGCTACATAGGCCCCCATACCGGCCGCGGCAACCATGAAACCCAACTGGCTGATGGTGGAATAGGCCAGAACGCGTTTGATATCATTCTGGGCGACGGCAATCGTGGCGGCGAATATGGCCGTCAAGGCACCCACCCACATGACCACATTCGAAGCGGCCGGGGCTAATGCAAAGAGTGCCGATGAACGGACCACCAGATAGACACCGGCGGTGACCATCGTCGCGGCATGGATCAATGCAGAAACCGGGGTAGGCCCGGCCATCGCATCGGGAAGCCATACGTAGAGGGGCAACTGGGCTGATTTGCCGGCCACAGCCAGGAGCATGAACAAGGTCACCGCCAGCAGCAGGCCGGACGAAGCTCCCGAAGCCTGGCTGAAAACCTGGTCAAACTGGAGAGTTCCAAATGCCCCAAACATGATAAACATGGCAATCAGCAAGCCAAAATCACCAATACGGTTGACGATGAATGCCTTCTTGCCGGCCTGCGCATTGCCAACGCCGTCAGCCCCTTTTTCGAACCAGAAGCCAATCAGCAAGTATGAACACAATCCCACACCCTCCCAGCCAACGAATAGCATCAGGTAGTTGTCGGCGGTCACCAGAAGCATCATGGCAACAATAAAGAGGTTGAAGAAAACGAAAAAGCGGCGGTAGCGGCCAATGTCACCATGTTGCCGGACATCATCATGCATATACCCCACAGCATAGATGTGGATCAGCGTTCCTACTCCTGAGACAACCAGCATCATAACGGTGGAGAGTGTGTCAATCCGGAACGTCCAACTGACATCGAACCCGCCGATGCTGATCCAGTCGGCCAGTTTGAGGCGAATGGCTTCTTCATTTCCGCGCAGCGAAACAAGCAAAGCAACAGACAGGATAAAGGAGAGCCCTGTTGCCAGGCAGGCAATAAAGCCCACCATTTTTTCGCTCAGTCTTTTTCCAAACACAAGGTTAATCAGCAGGCCGATCAACGGGAAGAAGATCACCCATGGAGTAAAGTTGAATATCGAAAGGGATAATGTTTCACTCAAGGCCATATCGATCTCCAATCACGTTTCAGCCCTTCAGGTTTTTCATCTGATCAATATCAATACTCTTTTTTGTGCGAAAGATTGCCACAATCAAAGCCAACCCAACGGCCACTTCGGCAGCCGCAACCGCCATCACAAAGAAAACAAAAACCTGGCCGTTAATATTCTGGTAAAAAGAGGCAAATGAAACGAATGCCAGATTGGCTGCATTGAACATCAATTCCAGTGACATAAAAATGATCAGGGCATTTTTGCGTAATGTAACACCCACAATTCCCAGGGCGAACATTACGGCTGACAAGCCCAGAAAATAGGTTATGGGAGGCAATTGTAATTCCATGTCAATTTCCCTCCGGTTTTATATTGTCGGCAGACGCATTATCTGTGATCGATTGCTGCCGGTTATCCCGGCGGGTTAGGACCACGGCGCCTATGGTGGCAATCAGGATGATCACCCCGATGATCAAAATAGGCAGGACATATTTATCCATGAGCAGGCCCCCAATGAGCTGTGGTGATCCAAAACCAGATTCAGGCGCCGGTATCCCAGGCTGCCCACCCAACTGTGTAAATAAAAACACACCGATCAACAGCAGAAAAAGAAATACCAGACTGCCTACCAACCAGGGTTGTCCTTTAAGCGGCTCGAAGAAAGAAAACTCCTCGCTTCCCAGCATCATCACCACAAACAGGAAAAGGATCATGATGGAACCGGCATACACTGTGACTTGTGCCAAAGCAATAAAAGGAGCGCCCAATACCAGGTACAGTACAGCAATTGTCATGAAATTAAGCACCAGGAACAGCACTGCAAAAACCGGCTGCCGGGATAACAGCATTGCGACAGCCGTTGCCACTGCCATCAAAGCCAGAATGCCAAATACAATATAACCGGGCAGCATCGATGTATCCATATCAATCCTCAGGATCCTTCATTTCAGGCACTGAACGTGTATATCTTCCCGCTTCCGTTTTCTGCGGGGTTGGCTTCCCATTGGGGCTCACCGGTTGGAGCAGCATTTCACGCGTATAGATCGCTTTTTCACGATCAACAAAATTCAGCTCATAATTATCGCTCAAGGTAATCGCCTCTGTCGGGCAGGCATCTTCACAATAACCACAAAAAATACAGCGCAGCATGTTGATTTCATAAGTGCTGGCGTAACGTTCTCCCGCAGAATACCGTTCTTCGTCCGTATTTTCAGAAGCCTCAACGAAAATGGCGTCGGCCGGGCAGGCGGCAGCACACAAGGCGCAGCCAATACATTTTTCAAGGCCGTTCTCATAGCGGTTCAAAACGTGACGACCTTTGAAGCGAAGGGATACCGGTCGTTTTACCTCCGGGTAGGGAATGGTCTCCGTTTTTTCAAACATGGATTTGAATGTGGTCCAAAATCCTCGCAGCATGGTTAACCTCCCACCAGCAGGATGACGAATGCAGTGATCAACGTGCTGGCCAAAGCGACCGGAAAGAGTACCTTCCAACCCAATGCCATGAGCCGGTCGTAGCGAAAACGCGGCAGGGTGGCACGAATCCAGATCATGATACCCAAAGAGATGACGACCTTGATAAGCAGATAAATCGGCCCCAACCAGGGAACTTCATCTACAAAGGGGCCCAGATACCCACCGAAGAAAAGTGAGGCAGCAATCATCGATACCACAAACATTTTGATGTATTCAGCCATGTAAAACACGGCAAATTTCATTCCGGAATACTCGGCATGATAGCCGGCTGTCAATTCCTGCTCAGCTTCGGGCATATCGAATGGCGATCGGTTGACCTCAGCCAATGCAGAAATATAGAAGACGATGCAGGCAACCGGTTGGAGAAAAACGTACCAGATTTTGGTTTGTGATTCGACGATATCGACCAGGCTGAGAGAGCCGGCCAGCATGACGGGTCCCATGATGGAAAAACCCATGGCAAGTTCGTAACTGATCATTTGGGCAGCCGAACGCAGCCCGCCCATGGTTGCATATTTATTGTTGGATGACCAACCTGCCAGGGTAATTCCGTATACCGAAATCGAGGTGATCGAAAGGATATAAAGCATGGCAACATTGACATCGGCAATATACAAATGGATGGTACGGCCAAAAAGCTCAAGATCCCGCCCCCAGGGAATAACACCCGGGATCAACAGCGCAGGCATGACGGTGATGATGGGGGCCAAAAAGAACAGGCTCTTGATCGCCCCGGCCGGAGTTAATTCCTCCTTGAAGACCAATTTAACAGCATCCGCAATGGGCTGCAACAAACCCGCCGGTCCGGTGCGATTAGGACCCATACGGACCTGAATGCGAGCCAGCAGCCTGCGCTCATAGACAGTTGTATAAGCAAACGCACCTGTCAAAAAGATCACCAGAATGAGGGATTTGACCACAACTTCAACGATCATTGCTGTATCCATATCCGGTCCTTTTAGTCTTCCTTTTCCCCGGCCAATGGTTTCAGACTTGCCGCGCCAGGCTCATAAACCGGAATTCCTGTATCGCGGGCAGCCAGAGCGGTATTCAGCGGGACATTCTTGTCCAGTATGATCAGAACTTCAACCTGTTGATTGTTCAAGGTGAGGATTGCTTTTTCGCCTGTCAACCCAAATTTGCCGGCAGTCTCAGGATGTAGACAGACTGCTGTTTCAGCTTGCCTGTTTTTAAGCAGCGGGGCATACACCATCTCCCGACTGTGGTCATACAGACGGGTTACCGGAACCAACCGTAGAGTGTCGTCAGGGACAGGCGTTTCTGTTTGCAGTGAGAATTTAACGAAACCAGGGGATTTCGCCTGATCGATATTGGAAAGATGCACACCCAACCCCTGCAAATTTTCGTACTGTGTACCGCCGTAATAAACATCTTCCCGCCCGATGATGGGCCACTGCTCCGATACCTGTGAAATCATTGTGTAATTCAGGCCTTCATAACCCGCGACTTGACCGGCAATTTCCTCCAGTATCAGGGACGCTGCTTTCTCCTCCAGTTGCAGGCCCAAAAGATGAGCGATCCGTGATGTGATCGTAAAATCTGCCTGTGCTCCGGGTAATGGGCTGACCGCCTGGTAAAAGCGTTGGATGCGCCGCTCCCCGGACGTATACGTTCCTTCACGTTCGGTAAAGGCCAATGCAGGGAAGACAACATCTGCCTGGCGGGCAGTATCCGTCAAAAAGAGGTCCTGCACAACCACAAAATCAGCCGTCTCAACGGCCCGGGCAAAATCGGGCTGATCCTTCACCGGATCAGCACCGGCAACGTACAGACAACCGGCTTTTTTGATGTGGTTGATCAAATCTGTATCCGAATGGAAGCCCATGTCCCAGGCTCCCTGCAAATTACCCTCATGCCATACCGGGACAAGCCCGTTATTCATGCGCCCGGTATGTCCTGTATTAATCAATAGTTGAGCACAAGCCTGCGAGAGATTCTGCGAAGTTTCCAGTCCGATGCCTTCACTTCCATAGAAAACAACCGCATTTTCTGCATTGGCAAAAGCTTCAACTGCTGAACGAACCACTTCATCCACGCCTGTACTTCCGTACAACAGGGTGTTGATGGCATGATTTTCCTGCCCGTAAGCATAACGGATGATGTGCCTGGCATAATGATCCAGCTTTGTCTTGCGGGGGTTCATGATAATCAGGGTTGCACCCCGTTCGGCAGCCAGTTTGACCCGCAGCCACCAAAGCGGCGCTTCTTCGTGCAGATCACAGGCAACAACAAGGATGGCATCCCCTTTTCCAAGCGCACCCAGGTTGGAGCCCCGGCTCAAACCAAAACGGGCTGTAATATCGCCACCAGCCATATAGGAATGCAGAAGGGTTTTACCGTTCTGGTGATGCGTGAGGCGGGCAAGACTGAAATAATCCTCATTGGAAAGCCGGCCCCCTGCCAGAGTCACCAGGCGGGAACCGATTTCTTTCATTCGCATGGCAGTTATATCAAGAGCCTCATCCCATGAGCAGGTGACCAGCTTTCCATCCGCACGTTTCAGAGGTGTGGTCAGGCGATCCGGGCTTTCAGGGTAGTGGTACACAAACCTGCCTTTGTCGCAGATCCATAATTCGTTTACTTCTTCATTCTGGCGGGGCATGACCCGCTTGACAACGATCTTGCCGCCGGACTTTGCTTCACGCCGTGTATCCAGTACAATATTGCAGCCCACCGGACACAGGTTGCAGATGGACGCCACCGGGTTCATCTCCCAGGCGCGGGCTCTGAAGCGGAAATCGCGCGAAGTCAGGGCTCCCACCGGGCAAATATCGGTTGTATTTCCCGAGAAGTAAGAATCAAAGGCGGGATCTGAATAACTGACAATTTCAGTCTGCCTGGCACGATGGTAAAACTGCAATACAGGATCACCGGCAATTTGATCCTGAAAACGGATACAACGCGCACATTGAATGCACCGCTCCTGATCAAGCACAATCAAATCGCCCAGTGGATAATTCTTCTCCAGACGCATTTTGTCTTCCAGGGCGATGCGGCTGGACGTTGGCCCGTATGCCATGGTGAGGTTTTGCAAAGGGCATTCACCACCTTTATCACAGACCGGGCAGTCCAGCGGATGTGAGGTCAGCAAAAATTCGATGGTGGCACGTTCGGCATCTTTCACCTTGTCAGTGGTCGTCTTCACAACCATTCCTTCTGACACCTCGGTGGTGCAGGCGGTTTCCAGTTTCGCCCCAAACGCCACTTTCGGGCTGCCATCTGCCTCGCGTTGTACCTCACCTGTTTGACGGTCGATCAAGGGACGGCCAATTTCCACAAGACACATCCGGCACATTCCAACCGGTTCCATTTTGGGATGATAACAAAATACCGGGATGTCGATGCCGATTTTACGGGCTGCATTGACAAGCAGTGTACCCTTTGGTACCGATACTTTTTTGCCATCGATGGTGAGATTGATTTCTACCGTCATGCAGCTAACTCCTTACCAGGGCTTCGAAATCAGGGCGAAAACGTTCAATACTGGAGAGAACCGCAGGTATCGCAAAATCACCCAGCGGGCACAACGGTGTCCCCGAGATTTGCCTGGCGATACTGTACAAGAGGTCAATATCCTCGCGGGATGCCTCACCACGCATCAATTTGGCCATCACCCGATCCATCCAGTAAGTGCCTTCACGGCAGGGAGTGCATTTGCCGCAGGATTCATGCTGGAAGAAGTGGATGGCTTTGCTGGCCACCCAGGCTGCATTGACGGTCTCATCCAATACAATAACGGATGCTGAACCCAGGGCACATCCCAATGCCGGTACCGACTCCCAATCCATGGGGGTATCCAACGCCCGCTCGTCCGCCACAATCAGACAAGATGAAGCCCCGGCAGGCATGATCGCCTTGATGCGGGCGTCATCGATGATGCCGCCTCCATGGTTGAAAATAAGCTCACGAAAGGTGGTCCCCAGCGGCAGTTCATAATTGCCGGGTTTTTTTACACGCCCTGAAAGGGAAAATATCTTGATTCCCGGGCTTTTTTCAGTTCCCATGGAACGAAACCAGTTTGCCCCTTTCTCGATGATGGGGGGAATATTGGTCAGCGTCTCGACATTATTGATGACCGTTGGCCGGTTGTACAGCCCATACACGGCCGGGAAAGGTGGTTTTACCCTTGGCTGGCCGCGTTTTCCTTCGATTGATTCAAGCATGGCGGTTTCCTCGCCGCAAATGTAAGCCCCTGCGCCAAGATGGGTATACAAATGCAGGTTGTAATCCTTGCCAAACAGGTCATCACCCAGCAGGTTCTCTTTTTCCAGCTCTTTAATGCAGGCATCCAGGCTATTGGCCAGCTCCCAGAATTCACCGCGCAGGTAAATGTAACCAACCTCGGCCTGCACGGCATAACAGGCGATCATCAAACCTTCCAGGAACTGGTATGGGTTGCCTTCCAGGATCTCATGATCCTTGAACGTGCCAGGTTCCGACTCATCCGCATTGGCAACCACGTAATGAGGCCATAGATCGCCGGGTAAAAAGCTCCATTTTACACCGGTCGGAAAACCGGCGCCGCCACGTCCGCGCAAACCAGAGGTTTTTACCATATCCAGAACCTCGGCCGGTTTATTGGTGGTGACGACCTTGCGGAAAGATTCCATTCCCCCATGCTCACGATAAACCGCCAGTTGATCCAGAGCAGGAATATCGCGATGGCGAAGCAGGATATGCTCAGTCATGCCGCCTCCCTGGCCTGATTTTCACGCACGCTTTCAATAAAAGCGATGGCGGTCTCAAGCGTTTGATGATCATGGTAGCGGATGGCACCATCCCCCTGCACCTGGAATAGGGGTGCATTAAGGCAGCTTGCCAGGCACATCACACTTTCCACAGTGAATAAACCGTCTTCCGTGGTTTCACCAGGTTTTACGCCCAGATAATCGCACACTTGTTGAAGGAATTCATCGGCGCCTCGCAGCGCGCAGGCAATATCATTGCAGATCTGTATCCGGTATCGTCCACCGGGTTCCTGTTGAAAGAGCGAATAAAACCCTACCAAAGTGGTCACCTCGGTAGTGGATATCTCCAAAATTTCACCTATCTCGTGCATCGACTGCAAGGAGATATAACCTTCATCTCTTTGAGCCAGGAACAGCAAGGGCATCAATGCGGAGCGCTGCTGATCGGCAGGATACTTTGCCCGGATCCGTTCGATTTCTTTTTCGTATTTGCTGAGCAATTGGTTCACCGGTCTACATCTCCCAATACGATATCGGTACTGGCAATCGTTGCCACCACATCAGCCACAAAAAGACCACGCAACATGAGCGGTAATGCCTGAACGATTGCAAAAGACTGCGTGCGGAAATGCAAGCGGTACGGTTTGTTTCCCCCGCTGCTCTCCAGATAAACCCCCATTTCACCTTTTGGCGATTCAATGGGCACGTATACTGATCCTTTCGGCAGGCTGAACCCTTCTGTCCACAGTTTGAAGTGATGGATCAACGCTTCCATGCTGACGCCAATGGAAGATCTGGGCGGCGGAACAAACTTCCGGTTGCTGTTGACAACCGGGCCATAAGGCATTTTATCCAAAGCCTGCTCAATGATGCGCAGAGACTGCCGCATCTCTGCCACACGCACCTTATAACGGGAGTAGATGTCTCCATCTTTTTGAGTGGGGATTTCAAAATCATATTGTTCATAACCGCTGTATGGATAAGCCTTGCGCAGGTCATACGCCATACCCGTTGCACGCAGGAAGGGACCCGTCAGACCCCATTCAATACATTGCTGTTGGTTAATCACCCCAATATGAACAGTACGTTTCTTAAAAATGGGGTTATCGTTCAACAGTGATTCGTATTGCTCAATACGCTTCCACTGCACAGCAACATAATCGCGGACGGCCTTTTCAAATTCCACCGGTACATCACGCCAGACGCCACCCGGGCGGATGAAGGTTGTCATCACACGCTGCCCGGAAACCAGTTCCATGATATCCAGAATGGTTTCACGTTCCCGCAGGCACAGGAAATACATGGTCATCGCGCCCAAATCCAGGCCGGTACTGGCCACAAACAGCAGGTGGTTGCTGATCCTGTTCAGCTCAACCAGGATCACCCGCAGAGCCTGGGCGCGCGGCGGAACGTCAAGCCCGGCAAGTTTTTCCACCGCCATGCAATAAGCCAGATTGGTCCCCAGGGAATCCATATAATCCGGGCGGTCTGTCATAACCTCTGCCTGCAAATAACGTTTGGATTCCATATCCTTCTCAATACCGGTATGCAAAAAGCCGACATCCGGTATGGCATTGACCACAATCTCGCCATCCAGCTCGAGAATTAAACGCAATACACCATGTGTGCTGGGGTGCTGAGGACCCATATTAAGCACCATGGTTTCGCCTCGTAAAGCGCGTTCGGAAACCAGGTGTTTGAATTTTTCCAGGTCTACATCATGAAATTCTGTCATAAATCAACAGTCTCCTGGAACGATCTGAAAATCAATGATCATTTTGCCTGTTTTATCGAGAGGGGACATTTTTACGTAACCCGATCTCTTCAGCATTGAAGGTAAATTGAACTTCTTCATATCCCAAAGGATAATCTTTACGCAAGGGGTGTCCCTGCCAGGATTCAGGCATCATGATCCGGCGTAAATCTGAATGGCCTTCAAAACGGATCCCCATCAAATCCCAAAGCTCCCGCTCATACCAGTTCGCGTTTTTGTAGACAACTTCAGCAGTCGGTATGGAAGGGTCATTGCCATCCAAAGGCATCCTGAGCAGCAGGCGAAGGTTTCTGCTGATGGAGTACAGCCGGTACAGGATATGAAAACGGGGTTTCTCCTGCGGCCAGTAATCTACCGCAGTGATATCCAACAGCATTTCAAACTGGAATTCGTTTTTTAGTACTGCCAAAGCCTCGATGTTATGTTCGGCAGACAGAAAAAGGGTAACCTCGTCACGGAAGTCCCTTCGTTCGGCATGAAACCGTTCCTGAATGGCTGCGCAGGCATTTTCCAAAAAATCTTCCATTGTTAATCCTTTCAAAAAAAGGAGTGCAACCAGAAAATAAATTAATCAGGACCATTCTTTCAAGCGTTCACGACTTACTTCATCATGAAGCGTGATAATCCCGTGGATCAAGGCTTCCGGCCGGGGTGGGCATCCTGCCACATAAACATCCACTGGAACGATCTCATCCACGCCCTGAAGAATAGCGTAATTATTGAAAACTCCGCCGGTGGCTGCACAGTCGCCCATGGCAATCACCCATTTTGGATCCGGCATCTGATCATAAAGTCGCCGCAGTACAGGGGCCATTTTATTGGCAACCCGACCCGCAACAATCATCAAATCTGCCTGACGCGGACTGGCCCGCATCAACTCCATTCCGAAGCGGCTCAGGTCAACCCGTGGTGCCTGAGCCATCATCATTTCAATTGCACAACAAGCCAGCCCAAACAGCATGGGCCACATCGATTTTGTTCGCGCCCAATTCACTGCGTCTTCAAGTGTTGTTGTAACAATACCGAAATTGTCTGCTTTTTGTTCTATTCCCATTCCATTGCACCTTTCTTCCAGGCATACACAAAAGCGACTTCAAGGATGAATGCAAATACGAGCATGACAACGAAACCTTTCATCCCGGCCTCTCGGAAGGCTACTGCCCACGGTAAAAAGATGACCACTTCGATATCAAACAAAATAAATAAAACCGCAACCAGGTAATACTTGACTGAAATCCGCCTTCGTCCTGGCCCAAAAGGAACAATACCGCTTTCATAGGGTTCTGATTTTATTTTGGTTGGGCGGCGAGGCCCGAACACAACGCCCAAACCGACGGCAATGAATGCTATGGCTAATGCAACGATGAATAAAAGGAATAATGGAAGATAATCATTGACCATAAAATTCACCCTCTTTATATTGGCCTAATACACTGAAATATATCATATTTTCCTGTCAGATGTCAATTCCCGCAAGAGGGTATTTAATATATTACGGTGATATTGGCAGGGGTTTATGGTAAATATTCCCGGAGATTACGGCTCTTGGATGGATGGCGAAGTTTTCGCAAGGCTTTGGCTTCTATCTGGCGAATGCGCTCGCGGGTGACGTTAAAATACCGGCTGACTTCCTCCAGGGTGTGATCTTTCCCGTCGATCAACCCAAATCGCAGCTCCAGTACCTGCCTCTCTCTTTCTGAAAGTACAGCCAGAGCATGCTGAACCTGTTCCCGCAGCATTTCGCGTGCCGCTGCATCCATCGGCTCAAGCGCCTCTTCATCTTCAATAAAATCCCCCAACTGGCTGCTGTCTTCATCTCCCACCGGACGTTCAAGAGAGACCGGCTCCTCCGCTGACTGCAAAATGCGCTGGACTTTTGCCGATGCCCAGCTCCACCGCCGTTGCAGTTCGGGATCAATCGGCAATTTTTCTTCCAATGCTCGCTTGATTCGTGTCACGTCCTCACTCGCCATCAGATCCGATTCTAGGGCCAGTTCGTCATGGGTGGGCTCACGTCCCAGCGTCTGGATCATGGAACGCTGTATCCTGAGTAGACGTGTAATTGCCTCGAATAAATGGACGGGGATCCGAATGGTACGGGCTTGTTCGGCGATATAGCGGCTGATCGACTGGCGTATCCACCAGGTTGCATAGGTGCTGAACTTGAAGCCGCGCGTGGGGTCAAATTTTGTCACCGCCCTTAACAGGCCCAGATTGCCTTCCTGGATCAGATCGAGAAAAGAAATCCCTCTTCCAAGATAACGCTTGGCAATGCTGACCACCAGGCGCAAATTCGCGCGGATGAGCGCCTGGTTTGCTTCTTCAGATCGCCAATCGATCGCTTTTACCTCTTCCTCCAATGAGGTTTCTTTGGCAAGCATCTCGTCCAGAAATTCCTGGCCTGGAATTTCATTCTTGCTCCGGAAGCAAGTTGATAACGTGGCCGCCGATTTTTGAGGAAGGGCATAAAAGCATAGATAAAGCGAAAAAGCCTGCCGGGCTACTTTATCCCAGTTTTCATTCTTGCCCCAATATCCATCCAGGCTCAGATAGCTGCGCAGATAAGATGGCTCGCTGGCATTCCATTGCAGTTTGAGGTTTTGGGCTTCTGAAAGGATCAGTGAGAGATCCAACACCCGCGATTTGTCTATCTTTTCAATACTTTCATTAAAATTATTCCAATATGTCAGAATATTCTTGCCAATTTGCTGATACAACAGATGATACTTTTCCTCGCGTGATTCGTCGGGGGGCAGCTTGTTGAGGATATCGCAAACCATTTGCTCGGCTTCGATCCTTGCTGCCAGGCGGAATTCACTGTCTGCATCCAACAGGTTGATCTGCCCAATTTCCTTCAGGTAGAGGCGGACAGGATCTCCGGATAATTCAAGTGCCAGGGTGGGATCCTCAAGAATTTCCAGCGGATCTTCCAACAGCTCGTTTTCATCAGAATCCGATTCAATATCCTTATCCTCATCGTTATCCGTGTCGGAATCTGTTTCTGTTTCGTTTCCTTTATTATCGGTCCAGCCGGTCAGGAGTACTTCTGTTCCTTCCAACTCTTCATCCGGAACAACCATATCGTCCATCTCCTTCGGTTCAAAATCAGTCAATGAAGAGTTTTCATTGTCTAACGATTCATTTTCCGGATCATGTCCATCCTGACGAGATTTTTTACCTTTTCCGGTTTTATTTTCCCCTGCCGGGAAGAGCTGGTGCTTACTGTTCTTTTTCTGCGCCATGTCATTAACTATATACTAAAGCTTTTAATTAATCCAGTTGAACAGAGCGACTTAAAGCCAGGTCAATTCTTTCACGTGTCTTGTAGTAATTAAGGATCATCTCGTGATAAGCCGCCAGGCTGAGAAAATCATCAGGGGCAAGATCCTGTTGAAATATGCCGAGCTGTTCAATACCCTGTTCAATCCTGACGTATCTTAAGCGAAGAACAATCCTGACCAACTCCTCCACAAGATGGTCGAAATCAGGTTCCACCTTTCCCAGAGGTTTTTCCAATTCACCGGTCAATGTCAGTAATGACACAGGCAAATTTTCGTGGATAAACTGGACCGGTTCCAGTTGATCCTGTTCCAGTGAGGTTTGTATCAATTGCATGATCACCTGATGATCTGTTTTTTCGAAATCCTGTATCGAAAAACTGGGCAGCGTTGCCTTTTGCAAGGTGCGATCCAGAGTATGAAGTGCTTCAGGCTGGCGGATCAATAATCTCAATGCACAGGTTTCAAGTTCTTCGGCAAGTTTTTCATTCGATCTGGATAACACCTGCGTCGAACGGCCGCTACCCTGGCTTTTTGATCGCCGGGCAGGGCGGGCGGGCGTCGGGGCAGCCGTCATCAGCGCCCGTTCATCTACGCGAAGCAGCCTTGCCAGCTTCTGGCGATACGCATCGCGCTCTACGGCACTTGGCACATCTTCAATCAGGGGAAGAACCTGTTCTGCAATTTCCCGTTTAACCTTGGGATCATCCATGTTTTTCTGTGAAACCAGCATATTCATGACGTGTTCCACCACCGGTTTGGCATCGGCCAGAATCTTAATCCATTCCTGTGGATCCTCCATCACGATCTCATCAGGGTCTTTACCTTCCGGCAGAGTAGTAATCCGCAGATCTGCTTCGAGCCGGGCTTCATATCGAATCAATCCCCGTGAATCAAAGATTCCCTCTGTACCGGGCACAAAATCAGCACTGTGATCCAGAGACTGGCGCGCCAGTTCCAGGCCACGCAGAGTCGCTTTTTGACCGGCGGCATCCGGGTCCAAGGCCAGAAATATCCGGCGGGTGTATTTTTTGAGTTGCTTGAACTGATATTCGTTCAAGGCAGTGCCCATCGGGGATACTGCATTGGAAAAACCCGCCTGATGCAGGCCAATGACATCCATGTACCCTTCTACTATCACCACCTGGTCTTCCTTGCGAATGGCTTTACGAGCCTTGTCCAGACCGTACAGCAGGCGGCTTTTATCAAACAGCACCGATTGAGGAGAGTTCAGATACTTTGGGTTATCATTTTCAGCAAGTGCCCGCGCCCCAAAACCGGCCACCTCTCCATTTGAATCGCGAATGGGAAACATGACCCGGTTTCGAAAGCGGTCAAAATAACCGGTTCCATCGCTGCGTTCGGAAAGCATACCCGCATCCAGCAGGTCATTCTGTTTATAACCTTTTTCCAGGAAATGCTTGTAGGTGGCCTCATAGGAAGAAGGGGCATAACCCAGGCCAAATTGGTTAATCGTATCATCTGTGAGCCCGCGGCGGGTCAAATATGCCAACGCCTGCTGACCGGCCGGATTTTGCACCAGGTATTGATGGAAAAATATCACCACTTCCTCTAAAAGCTGATGAAGGCGGTCAAGATGCTGGTCACGCTGCGCCACCTCAGGTGTCAGCGGTTCCAGCTCCACGCCGGCGCGCCGCGCAAGCTGCTTCAGCGCCTCCTGAAAATCCCAGCCCTCTTTACGCATGACAAAGTTGAAGATATCGCCGCCCTCATTACAGCTAAAACAGCGCCAGGTGCCGGTTTCCGGAAAGACAACAAAGGCCGGGGTGCGGGTATTGCTATGAAACGGGCAAAAACCGGTATAGTTTTTACCGGCACGCCGTAAAGTTACCGTTTCAGAAACGATATCGACGATATCCAGGCGTGATTTTATCTCATCTACTGCGGTCATTATTATTTGGCAAGTATCTTCGCCATCCTGTCTGAATTGTGTCGCTGTATTCCAACAATTTTACCCTTTTTTACCCGATCATGCATTCGGTCGCATGACCCGGAAGGATCCGCCCAGGGACCCGTCTTCGCATCATTCTTTATTTGCACCGATACGACCATATACTGTTTCCGTATCGAGGTAATTGTGACACAGGCTCTTGGGCGGACGCTTCGCTGCGTTCAGCCTGACAACAGGGATAGTTACGCCAGGATGATCTCATCCGAACACCACGCCCACCTTGTTCCTGCATATCCAATTTCAAGTTTCTTTGGAGACAATCTCTAAGGGGGGTGAGGAGAAAGCAATTATGTGCTGATCCTTTTTTAACACCCGCATAGAGTAATTGGCATTACAATATTATGAGATCAGTTACCTGCATTCTTTATAAGGAGCATTCTTTTTGAGGAGTATTCCATGAAATGGTTGAGGGGCATTTCATTTCTGGCAGTTATTGCCATGTTGTTTACGGCGTGCAATTCATTCAGGCCTGTCTATCCTGCCACCTATACTCCTCCGGCTCCTTCGCAGACCCATCCTGCCATAACGCTGCGACCCACCAACACGCCTACTCCAAAACCAGCCCTTATCACACCAACGCCGCGTACATCGGCACTTTCTATCGTTTGGGTGATTAATTCTGCCGATCAAACCATCATTGGCATCGATCCATATTCAAAACAAATTGTGGATACCATCCAGATTGACGGAATTCCCAGGGACATCGTCACAGGAGAAGGCGGAATTTGGGTTGTTGTAAGTATCGACGCCGAACACAGTAATCTGCTGAGAATCGATCCCTATTCACGGCTTGCCAGTTCACATATCCCTACCATGAATGGGGAAGCCACAATTGTCACCGCCGGTGAAGGGTTTATTTGGCTGAGTGTTGCCAAAGATTATGCGTTCAACCAGGCGGCAGGCGGTGGAGTGGAATATTCACGCAATGGAGCTGTCATGCAGATTGATCCCAACCCCAGCAAAATCGCCGAAACTTTTGGAATTACAGCAGCCGCAGCGGATTTGTTCCCGGAAGAGGATACCCTTTGGGTTCTGGCAAATCGAAACACGTACTCGGTCATCAATAAAGTGGACCTGAAAAAACAGTCGGTGACCACACTTCCGGAGGCAAGTCTGGCCTCCACCGAAACACAACGGTTTGCCCATTTTACAAAGCTGGGTTCCTGGCTGTGGATGACACCACAGGAAATCGATTCCCATTACATCTACCAGGTCAGCAGCTCAACCGGATTGATCCATGACAAGATACGGGTGGGAAACAAACTGCTGGATTCCGCGGTTCAAATCACCCAGGACGGTACATTTTTATGGGCAGCCCTGCGCAGCGGAAAGGTTGTGAAAATGAATCCTGCATCGCTTGAAGTGGTCAAGGTCATCGAAACTGAAGCAACAGGTTTCACGGATCTCTTCTTTTCCTCCGGTTTTCTTTGGGCAATTGATGAAGAAGAAGCACGAGTATTTCAAATTGATGCGGAAAAAGGTGAACTTGTCTCCTCTTATTCAACCGGTAGTGTGCCGCCGCCCCGTCCAACACCCACAATTACTGAAACACCCAACCCGGATCTGATTTGGGCCTTGTGTAATGAGGCATTTACGACCCAACTGCAAATCGGTGAGCGGGCAGTGGTCAATACTGACCCGCCCATCCCCAACCGGATCCGTAAGGAGGCGGGGGGAGATAATGCAATATTGGGCTATATCGAGCCCGGCGAGGTGGTCAAGATACTGGACGGGCCAATTTGTTTGAGCAAATGGGTTTGGTGGCAAGTCAGCAGCCTGTCCACCGGATTAACCGGTTGGACCTCCGAAGGCGACGGCGTGGATTACTGGCTCCTTCCCTACGATCGATAACGTTCGAATGCACAGGCAGGGCGAGGGCAAGTCTCGCCCTTACATTCCACACGTACTAAAACCCTTCCAGATACGAAAGATCTGCGGCGGTTGCGCTGAGTTTTACCAGCCGCTGCAGCAAGCCAAGACGGTTTCTGCGTTCCATTTCCTGATCCGACATCACCATTACTTCGTTGAAGAAGCGGTTAATCGCCGGGATGACCGGTAAAAAGGCATTCAGAAAATCATCCACCGAACCGGGCTGTCTTGCCAGGGTCTCAGCTTGCAGCAAGGCAGCATATAAATCCTTTTCGGCCGGTAGCGAGAGCTCTTCAGGCTGAACCGAAAATACTTCCTGCTTATCCCGTGTAATTCTGACACAGCGGGAAAATGCCGGTAAAATCTCACGCCAGTCCGCCCGGTGAGTCCACTCAGATAACTGCTTTACCGCTTCCAGGGTGGAATACGGGTTATGGCTTTGCACTGCCAGAACGGCATCCACCACGTCGTAAGGATAGCCTCTTTCCAGAAATTCGTTCCGCATCCGGCCTGTGATGAAAGCCAGACAGTCATTCAGCACCTCAGGAGAACATGGAATGGGCAGTTTTTCTGCTGCAATCTTCAGCACCTGACGCAAATCAATTTCCTGCTTCCAACCGGTTAGCAGTTGGATCACGCCCAACGCCATCCGCCGCTGTGCAAAGGGATCTTTGGTACCGGTGGGAGCCATTCCGGCTGCGAATAATCCGATCAACGAGTCCAGCCGGTCGGCAAGGCCAAGGACAAACCCGACGCGGGTTGTGGGAAGGACATCCCCTGCAAAGGCAGGCAAATAATGCTCGTAAATGGCTTCAGCCGTCAGCGGATCTTCGCCGGATTGTTGAGCATAATATCGGCCCATAATGCCTTGCAGGGAGGTCATTTCAACCACCATGTGGGTCACCAGATCAGCTTTGGCCAGCCGGGCGGCGCGCAGAAGGTGCTCCAACTCATCCCCCGTTATTCCGGCTTGGGAACCAAGCTGTTTCGCCAATTCGGTCACCCGGTGAGTTTTATCCAGCATGGATCCGAGATCCTTTTGGAAAACCAGGGTATCCAGTTTGGGCAGAAAACCTTCGAGCGGCTGTTTACGATCCTCGTGGATGAAAAACGCAGCGTCCGCAAAGCGGGCTTTGATGACCAGCTCATTGCCATCCACAATGGTTTCAGCAAATTCGCGCCCGCCGTTCCGGACCAAAATGAAATAAGGCAACAGGTTTCCGCTCCGCATACTGTGAACAGGAAAATAACGCTGATACTTTTTCATGACAGAAATCAACACCGCTTCAGGCAGCTTGAGATGCTCCTCTTCAAACCGGCCCGCCAGGGCGGTGGGGGCTTCCACCAAATAATTGACTTCGTCGAGCAGATGTTCATCGATATCAGGACTGCCATGGACCGCTTCGATCACGTCGCAAACCTGTTTTCGGATGACCTCGCGCCTTTGAACAGGATCGAGGATGATGCCCTGGGCAGCCAGTTTGGCAAAGTAATCGGCGATGCTGCCCACTTCGAATTCTTCGGGGATATGAAAACGCAGCCCGCGCGTCCGGCGGCCTGAATCGAGCCCGGCATACTGGAATGGAATGATCTCGCCGTCAAACAAGGCCAACAGCCAGCGGATGGGACGCGAGAAACTGAGATCGGCTGAATTCCAGCGCATCCCGCGTTCAAAATGGATGGATGCGATCAGGCGGGGAAGCGCCTCGGAAAGCACATCCGGGGTGCTGCGTCCCTTTTCCAGAACGGTTGCAGCCACATATTTTCCGCCGTCCATTTCGACAACTTCGAGCGCTTCCACTGCCACGCCTTTGCCACGCGCGAACCCAATGGCAGCCTGGGTGGGTTTCCCATCGGCATCGAACGCCCGGCCGGCCGGCGGCCCCTTATGAATGCGTGTGCTGTCTTCTTGTCGACTGGTCAAATCTTTCACATAAATTGCCAATCTGCGAGGCGTGCCCAGAACCTGAAAGCTTGAAAACGACAGGCGGGTTTCCTCCAGCATTTTGGTCGTCAATTCTTTCATTTGACTCAAGGCTGATTCCTGGTCCCCAGCCGGCAGCTCCTCGGTTCCAATTTCAAACAGAAAATCAGCCTGATCAGGGAGAACGGCTGTGTTGAGCGCTGCAACGGCGGGTTCAGGTTTTTTCCATGCATCCTTTAAATGGCTGGCTGGATTTTCCTCTCGCAGCCAGGGAAATTCTAATTTCTGACGCTGTTCGTAATAAGTTTCGGCCACGCGGCGGGAAATATCACGCATTCTCCTGAAAAGATCCTGACGCTCCGTCACACCCACAGCGCCACGGGTGTCCAGAATATTGAAGGTATGCGAGCATTGCAGAACATAATCATGGGCAGGCAGCACCAGGCCGTTATCCAGAGCCAGAAGTGCTTCCTTTTCATAGAGGTCAAACAGATTTCGCAGGCGATTAACATCGGCAACTTCAAAAAAATATTTGCTGTATTCCTGTTCTGAAACCTGGTTCACATCCCCATAAGTTCGTTCGGGCGACCATTGGATGCGTGTAAAATGGCGCACCCGTTGCAGAGGCATGGCAATCCGCTCAAGCCCGTACGTGATCTCAACGGAGACCGGGTTCATGGGCATTCCACCTGCCTGCTGAAAATAGGTGAACTGCGTGATTTCCTGCCCATCCAGCCAGACTTCCCAGCCCAGTCCCCAGGCACCCAGCGCAGGTGACTCCCAGTTATCTTCCACGAAACGAATATCATGCTGGTGGGGATCGATGCCCAATGCCATCAGGGAACGCAGATACAGTTCCTGCGGGTTTCCTGGATCAGGTTTCATAATCACCTGGAATTGATAGTGCTGCTGCAACCGGTATGGATTTTCACCATAACGGGCGTCATCCGGCCGGATGGATGGCTCCACGTAGGCGACATTCCAGGGCTCCGGCCCCAAAACCCGCAGTACTGTGGCGGGATTATTGGTTCCCGCTCCCACCTGGGTATGGTAAGGTTGCCAGATCAGACAGCCTTGTTCATGCCAGAAATTCTGCAGGTTGAGAATGATCGTTTGGAAATCGTTTGTGGATGCCATAAAACCCTCTGTATGATTTGAAATAACTGGCTTCAAATTATACCCTCTCAAAGAGTTTATGAAAATTTTCAATCCAAAGTCACTTTGCCACACCACCGCTTGGTTTTTTAGGCTGATTTGATAGTCTGCATGGGGAGAAAAATCAGTAACTTTCTTACATCATTACAGGGATGAAGAAAACCATCCGAAATTGTCATTTTGAGCGCAGCGAAAAATCCGCCCAAGGCTAATTTTCCAAATCAAACCAATTAATCACCGGCACACGGGCGGATGCTTCGCTATCGCTCAGCATGACAAAGAAGGAGTGCTGTATCAAAAGCGGAGGCTGCTCATTTTAATCATCCCATTGGTGATCCATCCTCATACAAAAATGTGGAATCCCCTATTTCTACGCCTAACCCCGTTCCCAGCTCGGGAAAGGAGCAAAAATACTTTTCTATGGGGTTTTTGGGCCGCATCTTTTCAACAGCCTAAAGTTTGAATTTAACTTTTGCGACAGCTCTAAAAAGAGGAAATCACTCACTCCGGCTGGCTATCACGGATCTCTTTAATGAATTCCGGCGAATTCAGCTTTCGCTCCAGTAAATAGGTGAGGTAATAATTCAACACGGATTCCATTTCAGGGCGAATGGACTCAGGAGGCGAAAGACGAATCGCATCCTGATATTTGCTGCGCTGGTAGTGCCGTAGATAGCGAAGCACCTTGACAGAAAGCGGACGGCTTCCTGCAGCCAGCCCGCAATGAGGGCAGCGAACCCCGCCCTGCAGAGCCGAAAAGTATTGATCCAGCGGTTCAATTTCCTTACCGCATTCTACACATTGAAAGAAGTTGGGGCGAAAACCCAATACATCCAGCAGGCGAATTTCGTAGTAACGCACAGCCATAAACGGGTCTGCCTCGCCGGCGACCCGCTGCAGCGTTTCAACCAGCAGCCGGAATAATGCCTGGTTCTGGCCTTCTTCGTAGGAAAACCGGTCAAGCAGCTCAATAATATAGGCTGCATAAGCGGTTTTTAGAAGATCTTCACGAATGGACTGGTAAGATTCCTGTAATTCAGCCTGGGTGACAATCCACATGTCCCGCCCGCGCGCCAGCAGCAGGTTCACGCGTGAAAACGGCTCAACATGCCCGGCTTTTCGGGAACGAAGTTTGCGCACCCCCTTGGCGATTGCCCGGATCTTGCCCATCTCGCGGGTATACAAAACCAGCAAACGGTCCGCTTCACCCCAATCGGAATGGCGGAGTACCACCGCTTCCACCCTCTGGCTTCTGAATTCCCTCGCCATTCCATTGCCTGTTATTGGATTGATTAATAATTGGAGGGATCGATACCCAGGTTGGCAGGGGTGAACGGATCCGGCAGGATATCAGCAACCGTCACTTCCCGCACAACCTTGCCATCCTTGTTCACTTCCAGGAGCAGAATATCCAAACCAAACTCAGCCAGGACCTGGCGGCACATTCCACAGGGGGCGCCACCCTTATCACCGACGACAGACATGGCAATGAATTTTCTCTCGCCGGCAGAAACGGCATTAAAAACAGCTACCCGTTCGGCACAAACTGTTGCACCATACGAAGCATTCTCAATGTTGGCACCCTCATAAATTTTACCGGATGCCGCTAACAACGCTGCGCCTACGTAATATTTTGAGTATGGCGCATAGGCCCGCTTTCGGGCATTCAAGCCCGCCTCAACCAATTTCTGTCGGATTTCATGATCGAGTTTGGTTTTTTCCATTTTCATGCTCCTGTTCATTATCCTGCCGGACCGCCCTTACCAGACGGATCCTGCGGCCTATTACCTTCTCCACGGTCAACACCCAGCCTTCCAGTTCGACCTTTTCGCCTTCCAGAGGTACTCTTCCCACCTGTCCATAAATATAACCACCCAGGGTATCGGCCACATCCCTGGTGAGGTGGGTATCCATCAATTCATTGAAATCGTCGATATCGATGCGGCCATGGAAAAGCATTTCATTATCATTCACGGGCTGGAAAAGTAGTTCCTCACTTTGGTCATATTCATCGCGAATTTCACCTACAATTTCCTCGACGATGTCTTCCAAAGTGACCAGACCTGCCATGCCGCCATACTCATCCACCACCACTGCAATGTGTACCCCGCGCGCCTGCATTTCTTTCAGCAGCTCATCCACCTTTTTTGCTTCCGGGATAAAGTACGCCTCACGCAGCAGATGATTGATGGCGATATCATCTTGCTGCTCCAGGCTGGGTTTCAGCATATCTTTTGCATACAGCAGCCCGACAACATTATCGATGACTTCTTCGTAAACAGGAATCCGTGAGTGCCCGGAGGCGATGACGAGAGGAATTGCTTCTTTGACAGGCGTGCTTGCTTCCAGAGCAAACACATCGATACGGGGAACCATAATTTCACGGCACAATGTATCGCTGAACTGGAAGATGGAATAGATCATCTGGCGTTCTTCCTGTTCCAGCGTTCCTTCGGCCTGACCCACCTCAACCCATGTTTTTAACTCTTCCTCAATATTGGATGAGCGGGTATTGTCGGATCCGGAAGAGGAACGCAACAGAAAACCACCCAGCCAGGCAAATGGTCGGAAGACAAAATAGATCAGCTCGGCCAGGGGTGTCAGACGCGCCATCCAGGATTGGCTATTACGGAGAATAAAACCTTCGATGATGAACTCAATGATCAAAATAAGCAGCGCTGCACCCACCGAAACGCCCAGCAGCACCCAAACATTCGATTGTGCGACAGGCCAGTTTTGAAAAACAAACCAGAAGCTAAATCCACCGAGAATCAGGTGCATGATCACCGTGGCAGCCACCAGCGTCGCATCCAGATAGGGTTTTTTCAGCAAATTGGTGGTGCGTTCCACCGCTTCAGGAGATTGTTCCTGCAAAACAAGCAGCCCGGACGATCTGACGTATTTTCGGCTGGCATACACCATGGTAACGGCAATGTTGAGGAGCAGAAATAATATCAGTAAAAACCAAAAAAGACTACTCACTTGTTTCCTTTTTTATGATAGGGCGTGCCGGAACACCCACCACAGTGGTGTGTGGAGGCACATCCTTTGTCACCACGGCTCCGGCGCCTGAACGTGCACCTTCCCCCATCTTCACAGGCGCTACCAGCATGGTGTCGCTGCCGACAAATACTCCATCGGCCAGCACGGTTTTGTTTTTGTTAACACCATCAAAATTGCAGGTGATCGTTCCGGCACCGATATTTACATCGGAGCCGATCTGGGCATCCCCAATGTAAGAAAAGTGACCCATCTTTGTTTCGGGACCCAGATAGGAATTCTTGATTTCACCAAAGTTTCCCATGTGCACGCCCGTTGCCAGATGAGCTCCTTTCCGTAAATGCCCAAACGGGCCCATCTCTACATCATCCTCAAGGACGGCAGACTCAAGCACAGAACACAATATAATACAACGGCTGCCAATTTGGGTGTTGTCAATGATGGTATTGGGGCCTATGATGCATTGTTCACCGATCACTGTACTGCCGCGCAAGTGAGTATTGGGATAGATGATGGTATCCTTCCCGATGCTTACACCCGGCTCAATGTAAGTGATGGCAGGATCGATGATCGTTACCCCCGATAACATCAGATCGTTGTTTACACGCTTTCGAACCACCATTTCCGCTTCTGCCAGATGGGTGCGATTGTTGATGCCGAGTGCTTCGGAAGCATCGGCAAGGGTGTATACCTGCACCTTCTCGCCCTGCCCAACAGCAATTTCCAACAAGTCGGTCAGGTAGAACTCGCCCTTCGGGGATACTTTTATCTTTTTCAAAGCATCCCATAACCAGTGGGCATCAAAACAATATGCACCGGCATTTAATTCGGTACATTTCAACTGCTCTTCACTGGCCTGGGCTTCTTCGACAATGGCAACCGGATAGCTTTCTTCATCTCGAATGACCCGTCCAAAACCATGCGGTGATTCAGAGTGAATACTCAACATCACCATGACGCTGCCGGTCTCTTTTTGCAGATCGGCCATCGCTTTCAAGGTCCTTGCTGTCAGCAGAGGCATATCCGCAGAGATGACCACAAGCTGGTCGGTGGTGTCTTTAAGTTGTGTTTCCGCCGCCTGTACTGCATGCCCGGTTCCCAGTTGGGGTGTTTGAATCACATAATCAACCAGGTCTCCCAGCTCATTCCTGATTTTATCGGCAGCATGCCCAATCACAACGACCGGTTTTTGAGAGGAAACTGAACAGGCTGTTTCGAATGAATATCGGATAAGTGGTTTTCCTGCCAGACGATGGAGCACTTTCGGTGTGGAGGAATGCATTCGCAATCCCTGGCCGGCTGCCAGGATGAGAACCGAAACGATCATTGCTTACTCCTGCCTGATTTCATCTTGTTCATACCAGTATTACTATTGTATTAGAAAAAATAAACTTTGCGCCACATCCAGCTACGCAAAGTTATTTTTGCCCAATACTGATGGGGCGTCTGGATTCGAACCAGAATCCTCAGTTCCAAAGACTGGTGTGCTGCCGTTGCACCACGCCCCAACATACCAGCGGACGCCGGCGTTGGAATATTCTATCATAGTTGTGCAGGATTGAAGAGTACCTCCTGTCTTATTCAGCGCGCCAACAGGCGACCCAATGGCCTGGATACAGTTCCTTGAATTCAGGTTCTTCCTCGCCGCAGATATCCACGGCGATCGGGCAGCGTGGGTGGAAGCGGCAGCCTTTGGGCGGGTTGAGCGGGCTGGGAACATCCCCCTTGAGGATAATGTGTTGTCGTTTAACCTTGGGGTCTGCAATCGGAATAGCGGACATCAAAGCCTGGGTATACGGGTGTAATGGATTGCGGAACAACTCGTCGCGGTACGTCAATTCAACCATTTTCCCCAGGTACATCACCGCCACACGATCTGAAATATGCTCTACAACGCTCAGGTTATGGGCAATAAACAGGTAAGTCAGGTTCAGGTTCTGCTGTAAATCTTTAAGAATGTTGAGCACCTGTGACTGGATCGACACATCCAGGGCTGACACCGGTTCATCGCATACGATGAAGTCCGGGTTCAAAGCCAGAGCCCGTGCAATGCCAATCCGCTGACGCTGTCCGCCTGAAAATTCGTGCGGATACCGTCTGGCGTGATAATCTTCCAGCCCCACCTTACGCAAGGTTTCTATAACCAATTCAAATCGTTCACGTTGTGTGCCAATTCCGTGAATTTTAAGGCCCTCCATAACCGATTCGCCGATCGGCATTCTGGGGTCAAGCGAAGAATAGGGATCCTGAAAGATAATCTGCATTTTACGGCGAAGTTCTTTCAATTCGGTACCACGCAAGCTGAAAACATCGGTATCGCCGAATTTAACGCTTCCACCGGTAGGCTCAACAAGGCGAAGCATCGTCCGACCGACTGTAGTTTTTCCACAGCCAGATTCGCCAACCATCCCGAGTGTTTCGCCTTCCTTGATTGTAAAGCTGACGTCGTCAACTGCCTGAACCCAGCCTACGACTTTTTGGAATAAACCACCGCGGACCGGAAAATATTTTTTGAGGTGTTCTACCTTGATCAGGTCCTTTTTTTCATTTTTTACTGCGGGTTGAGCTGTCGTCATTCTTCGCCTCTAATCAATAAGGTTTTTCACGCGTGACATTTTCCGGTTTCAGCGGGGCTTTGAATTCCCCATCATCCTGGTATAACCAGCATCTTACCTTGTGTCCAGGGATCGGCTCAATCAAGCCCGGTTCCTTCTGTTGGCAGATGGAGAGTTCATATTTTTCTCGTGAACGGCAACGTGGAGCAAAACGGCATCCCGGAGGTAAATTTACCAGGTTGGGCACTGAACCCGGAATGACATCCAGGCGGTCCAAAACCTTTCCTAAAATCGGAATGGAACCCAGCAGACCCTGGGTATAAGGCATGAGGGGTTGTTCAAACAGATTTCCGACCTTGGCTTCCTCAACAATACGTCCGGCGTACATTACTGCCACACGGTCGGCCATCTCTGCAATAACACCCATATCGTGTGTGATCAAAATAACCGATGTACCCATTTTCTCACGCAGACCGCGCATGAGATCAAGGATTTGTGCCTGAATGGTAACATCCAGCGCCGTTGTGGGTTCGTCAGCAATCAAAAGGTGGGGTTTCAGAGCCAGCGCCATGGCAATCATGACACGCTGAGCCTGTCCGCCTGACATTTCATGTGGATAAGCTTTGGCTTTGCTGGCAGGATCGGGGATGCCAACAAGTTGAAGAAGATCCACAGCTTCCTTGATCGATTTTTCTTTTGAGAATTTTTCATGGATCTGGAATACTTCACCAATTTGAGCGCCAACCTGGAAAACAGGGTTCAAGCTGGACTGTGGCTGCTGGAAGATCATTGAAATGCGATTTCCCCGGATATCTACCATTTCCGATTTGGAGGCTTTCAGCAAATCTTTTCCTTCAAACAGGATTTCACCGTCGACGATTTTGCCTGGGCTGCCGACAAGCCTAAGGATTGAGAAAGAAGTAACGCTCTTGCCACACCCTGATTCACCGACAAGCCCCAAAACCTCACCCGGATAAACTTCGAAATCCACACCGTCCACTGCCTTGACAACACCATCTTCAGTGAAGAAGTATGTCTTAAGACCTTTAACCTCCAGCAAAGGTTTATTTGTTTTTTCTGTCACAGGTCCTCCTGAAAATATAAGATATCCGATCCTTTTCCAAGGTAAAACGACAAAATGAATTAATATTTTTAAGAAAATTGGAAATTCTGTAAATACTGAACAATATAATACCACATGAATCAAGTTTTGTAAAAAATATTCGCCGTCTATGGCTGGCAGTCTTTTCCATAATCCAGCTTCTCTATATTCCACAGTATACTACGCGACGAGTATTCCGCAGACAGCCCGCATAAGTCCGGCCTGGTCAGCGCAATCTTCAGCCGGAAGTAGAGCGGTATTACAGGCAGTTCCTCTGCAAACAGTTTCTGCGCTTCACGCTGCAAACTGGCATATTCTTCGGCCTGGTCAGGACGTATGATCAATGAAGACTTGCAAGCAACATCATAATCGGGGTTTTGATATCCGCCAATGTTGAGCGTCAGCCAGTTGTTTTCAGCCGCCGGGATTTGTGAACTGACATAAAACTCGCACAGCGGCAGAACACCTGAACTCCAGGCAAACTGTGCCAGGTCAAAATTACG
>JAJFTV010000041.1 GCA_021372725.1 Chloroflexota bacterium
TTAAATGATGCATTAGGTCATCTGGGGTTGCAACCTTATGCAGTTCCCATTGTGGCAGAGGAAGGGCAAGCACCTGTTTGGCTGCAACAATTCCAGGACAGTGATCATGCCACACCGGTTGTTGCCACAACTGCAGAATTATTGAGCACGGGGGTAGATGTTCCGGCTTGCCGCAACATTGTGTTCATGAAAACCATCTCTTCTCCGGTTCTGTTCAAACAGATTATTGGGCGCGGCAGCCGAGTAGATCCAGCTACAGATAAGTTATGGTTTAGAATCATCGACTATACCGGGGCAACACATCTATTTGATGAGTGGGATCGTCCTCCTGGTCCTGCTCCTGAGGTTCCTCAAGGACCACAGAGCGCATCAATCGAGGGACATATCTCTAAGGTTGAAACCGGAGAAATAATCGTCGGAGCGATGGTAACACTGATTACCGGTCCAAACGCTCAGAGGGGGCCAATTCGATCTGATGAAAACGGTTGCTTCCGTTTTACAAATCTGCCCGAAGGAAGTTTATCTCTCATTGTCAGCGGAACTGGTTTTCGGCGCCGACAGCTACAAGTTCAGACCCTTGCAGATGAAACCACGACCGTAGATGTTGAATTAAGCCCTGAAGGTGAACCGGTCGGTCGTATTCGTGTCGAAGGTCTTGAAGTGCGAATCGCCGACGAAGCTGTCTTTGTCATCGAAGGTTCAGGCCAGCAACTCACCCAACAGCAGTATCTAGATTACACCAGAGAAAAAGTGCGGCAGGTTAGCCAGGCTCAGAAGATAGACGATTTGCGCAATACCTGGATTAATGCCATAACGCGCAGAAAGCTGCTGACTGACCTTCAAGCCGCTTCAGTTTATGTGGATGTGATCGCTGACGTACTTGGTCAAAGCGAAGCGGACCAGTTTGACCTGCTGGGACATTTAACCTTTGGCACACCACTCCGAACCCGTTCTGAAAGAGCTGCTGCTTTCATTAACCGCGAATCGCGGTTTCTTCAGGCGCAACCCAAACCAGCTCAAGAAGTGCTGCTGGCGTTGTTGGAAAAGTACCGTGCAACTGGCGTGGATGAGATCAGTGATCCGAGAATTTTTCGCTTACCACCATTTTTTGAAATGGGGCAAGCACCTGGCGTAGCACGCCGCTTTGGTTCGTTGCCTAAATTACAATCGAATTTAGCCGAGTTGCAGAGACGGATTTACGATTAACTGAACTAACTTACTGCGATAATTATCCTAAAACTAATTATCGCAGTATAATAGTGTAAATGATGAACAGCGAACCCCGTTACTCGCAATCACAAGGCCTAAAGTTGCTTGAAGCAGCAGTTAAGGAATATGGTCCTTTGTTTACATTGGAGCAGATCAAGCCGCTTGCCAACACGCAGAAATTATCAACCAGCCACCTCCGTTACCTTTTGAGCACTTTATCTGATGCTGGTTGGATTGAGATCCTAAAGCGCGGTACCTATCTAGTCAAGAGTCCATTGTATTCTGAAGAAGTTCCGGTATATGCGATTGCTGCAGCATTAATTCAGCCGATGGCGATCAGTCACTGGTCAGCTTGCGCCTACCATGGTTTTACGACACAGAATCCGGTCATGGTGCAGGCAACAACCCCAACGAAAGTGATTACACCTGAAATGCGCCTTGGAAAGGCACACAGTCCAAGAGGCCGAGCTGTGTGGACAGTCTCAGGACATGATTTTGAATTCATTCATATTGCCCCCAACCTCTTTTGGGGATTCCAGAAAATGTGGGTGAACTCATGGCAACAGGTGAACATTACAGATCGTGAACGTACCGCCCTGGATTTAATCGCCCGCCCTGATATTTTCGGTGGTTTCTCGGCTGCAATTGAAATTCTGGAAAACGCCATTAACCAAATCAATGTGGATCAATTGGTGGATTATGCCTTAAAGTACGATGTAGGCTCAGTGATCAAGCGGTTGGGTTGGTCACTTGAAAATCTCGGTTATACAGGGAACAGCCTCGAAAGTTTACGTGTTTATCCAGTAAAAAGGTACTATCGATTGGATCCCAGCCTTGAAGAAACAAACGCTAATAAAAATTCTCATTGGCATATATCTGAAAATCTAAAAAGGACCTAAATGCCAAGCGTACCTCAATTAATCCGATCAGTCTCCCAAAAGAAAAAAGTTCAACAATACATTGTTGAAAAGGACTACGCACTGAGTTACCTGCTGGCTTCAATCGTTTCTACGGATGGTCTGGGCGAGAACCTGGTATTGAAAGGCGGTACGGCGTTAAAGAAGCTCTATTTCGCGGATTACCGATTTTCTGAAGATCTGGATTATTCTACGCGGGTAATAGGACCAATCCAGCAAATTGATTCACTAATGGAGACTGTTGTTCACTCCATGGACGAGTTATTAAATGAACATGGACCGTTTCAGGTTGGCCTGGAACCACTTCTGTTGAAACAACCTCATCCAGGCGATCAAAAAGCTTACCTGGTGCGAGTACAGTTCCCGGAGCAACGACAACCGTTATGCCGGCTCAAGGTGGAGATCACGGTGGACGAACCCATTCTTACACCGGTGGAAATTCGTCCGGTTTTGCACGGGTTTGTTGAGGAGATTGATGCGCGCATCCCGGTGTATTCTCTGACAGAAATCACCGCGGAGAAATTACGAGCACTTTTACAGAGCAAAGCACGGTTGCAGGAACGCGGTTGGGGGGCAAGCCGGGTTTGCCGGGATTATTTTGATTTGTGGAATTTGTTGCAAATTCCCGGTCTAAAATCGCCAGAATTAATACCTCTATTGAATCATAAATGTGTTATCCGAGATGTTGCGTACACATCTCCAAACGATTTTGTGTCTGAAGATCTATTATCTGTTGCTAGGAATGAATGGGAGCAGCAGCTCTTACCCTTTGTGCCGGATGCGCCCCCGGCAGCAGAGCTTTTACCGCAGGTTCAATCTTTCATCTTATCCATATGGGAGTGACATTGTGGCATTAACCAACGGACAAACACGCGAAACCCTTGCCAATGACATGTGGCAAGCCTGTAAAATCTTGCGCCGCGACAACAATTGCGGCGGAGTAATGGAGTATATTGAGCATCTGGCCTGGCTGCTCTTCCTGCGCTTTTTGGATGCCCAGGAAGATATCTGGCAAACCGAAGCGGCTTTGGAGGGCAAAACGTATCAACGTATCCTCGAAAGCGACCTGGCCTGGGCGAACTGGGCGCGGAAAGACTGGCCGGCGGATGACCTGATCCAGTTCGTTCACACGCGCCTGATCCCCAGCCTGCAGAGCCTGCACGGCGACCCGTTCCGCGAGACGATCTCTTCCATCTTTTCTGAACGAAATGTTGTGGTATGTGCCTCCGGTTATAACCTTAAAGATGTGCTCAAATTGGTGGATGAGATTGATTTCCTTAACCAGGATGACGTGTACACCGTGTCGCAT
>JAJFTV010000043.1 GCA_021372725.1 Chloroflexota bacterium
TTTATACTCAACTAAATCTTCCAGCCTGGTTTTTATCCCCAATACATGTGGATTGGTATACGTTCCATCACCCCGCCGCCTGATAATGAGCCCCTCACGCTCCAGAATGCTGAGAGCACTGCGGACTGTACCTCGGTTGACTCCAAGTGTCATGGCCAGCTCATGTTCACCCGGGATTTTTTCACCGAGCGGGTATGTACTGTTGATATATTTGCGTAACATCTCAACTGTTTTGGATTGAAGCGTTGGCACTGGCTTGACACGCAAATTAGAGTCCAATTTTAGATTCCTTCAAATGAGTTCTTGTAACAATCAAATGACATTTGTTCAACATTTGTTATGTTACATCTTTTTTTTCTTCATGTCAATAGCAAATTGCCTCAAAAAAGAGTTGTTCCGGAACAAAAAAAACCAGGTAGCTGTAGTATCGACCTGGTGAAGAGGTATGGTTGCTCTCAAGCCTCCAATGGCAGGAATTGTTGGGTAATTATATCGACCAGGCCAAGGTCGGTCAGGCGGATATTCGGGATAACAGGCAGGGAAATATCCAACAAAGTTACCGGAAAAAATTCTGGCAGACCTAATTTCGGCAGTACCTGAATGAATTGGATCACCTGTCGGGACAGCTCATGCACAGGTAGTGGACTTATCAGCCCGGCAACAGGGAGCGGGATCCGGTTGAGGATCTCCCCATCTTTGATGGCGACAAGGCCGCCGCCGCTTTCGACCAGTGCCCGCGCTGCCGCATACATATCGCAGGGGGTTTTACCGATAATAACCAGGTTGTGGCTGTCATGGCTGATGGTGCTTGCTATGGCTCCCGCCTGTATCGGATACCCCGTAACAAATGCGAGGCTGGGAGGTCTGCCCTGTCCGTGCCGGCCAACGACCGCAGCCATAGCGACACCGGCAGGCAACGGAAAGCTCACTTGCCCTTCCTTACAAGGTAACTTGACTACTTCAAGCCGAGTATCGTGGAGATTGGACAGGTTGATCGCATTGAATTTGATGAGGTCACGGTCAGAGCATTTCGGAAAGAAGCTTTCGACGCTAAGATTCTCCGGGAGCCGCACTGTATTTTCCATAATTGGGGGTATTGGTTCAGAAAGGGGGCGGATAAGCTGCCCATTTTTGGCAATCACCTTTCCGGCAGTGATAACCTGGCTGACGTGAACCTGTTCCAGGTCATCCAGGAGAACGATATCTGCAAACCAGCCTGGAGCGATCGCTCCCAGTCCCCAAAACCCGTAATGTTGAGCGACATTGAAGGTTGCCATTTGGTAAACCTTTACCGGCTGTACTCCGGCTGCGATCAAAGATCTCATCCCATGATCCAGGTGGCCAAATTCTACAAGCAGATTGGGCATGATATCATCTGTACAAAAGCCAAACATGCGAGCATCCGGCAAACTGCAGATGGCGCGGGCAAGCTCATTGGTTACGTTTGAAAAGGATGAGAGTCTTGCATATACCATCGCCCCATTGCGGACTTTTTCGACCATATTCTCGCCAGTCAACGACTCATGGTCGGTTGCTCTTGGGCCGGTTGCTGTCAGGTAAGCCTGTAAGAATCGACCGTTAACACCTGGAGCATGCCCCTCGATCGGAAGTCCCGCCTGGTGTCCGGCTTCGACAATCGGAACAATCTTACCCGCTTGGTTTATCAGACCAACAAAATCCATCGCCTCAGCAATGGCGACGACCCTTTCCCATTGAAGCATTTCTGTCACATCACGGTCGGTAAAAGTTGCTCCGGCACTTTCCAACTGTGGAACGGCGGGTACACAACTTGGTACAGTAATATAATACCGAAGCGGCAAATCCTGGCTGGCATCCAGCATATACTTAACCCCGCGCATCCCCATCACATTCCCAATCTCATGCGGGTCTGTACATACCGTCGTTGTCCCATGGGGTAAGATCACCGCGGCCCAATGGGCAGGGGTACACATGCTTGACTCATTATGGACATGCCCGTCAATGAAACCTGGCGACGCCCACATTCCTGCTCCATTGATCACCTGGTTCGACTGAAGGATAAATTCTCCGGCCTGACCTACATAACTGATCCGATCGCCACGGATACCAATATCCGCCGGGTAAATTTCTCCCGTCAGAACATTGATCAACTGCACATTTAAAATGGCCAGGTCAAATGGCTGGTCTCCCCGGGCAGAAGCAGTTACTTGTTTACGAGAGTCCATTGTTTCTCCTTAACTTAATATTGGTTGAATTGATAGCGGTACCAATACCGTGCGCAAATTTATTTTAGCATATGAAATGGTTTATCCAGATAGCTTTTCCAATGTCATTTCTTGCTCAGTTTCTTCTGCATGACACACTGATGAGTCCTTGAATTTTTCTTTTAATCATGTATAATTCAAATCAATAAGCGTTGAACGGGACAATGCATCAGGAACCATTGCACAGAGAGCCGGGGTATTCGCTGAGAGACCTGACCAAAAAAATCTGATGAAAACCACCCGCGAGCTGCAGCCGAAAAAATAAGGCAGCCGGACAGGCATCCCGATAAAGATCCACAGAGCGGATATCTCACTTCGTGAGTTATCAATCTGGGTGGAACCACGAGCAAATATAAAGCCTCGTCCCAGTTTAGGGGCGGGGCTATTTTTTTGGAGGAACTATGGCAGCAAAGCATAACGCAGAATATGAAGCTTCAGAACTTTACCGGATCCGGCACTCCGCCGCCCATGTGATGGCTGAAGCTGTCCTTGAAAAGTTTCCGGAAGGAAAAGTCGCGATCGGTCCCGCCATCGCCGACGGTTTTTATTATGATTTTGACCTTCCCAGAACGCTTACTCCGGAAGATCTGGAAGAAATTGAAAACCGGATGAAAGAAATCATCAAAGGAAAGTATGCGTTCACCTGTGAAGTCGTTTCCGCAGATGAAGCCAGGAAA
>JAJFTV010000045.1 GCA_021372725.1 Chloroflexota bacterium
AGGCTGGATCGGACCCTCTCGATGTTGAGCAGTACACCACCGCCCAACGCGGCAGGAATGGATCCCTTGAAGCCAAGCTGGCGGCATAAGGCATCGACTGCCAGGGTAAGTTCACCGGCAGCTTCATCCAGGATGGCCAGCGCAGCGGGGTCGCCCCGGCCGGCGGCCGTACGCACCAGTGAAGCCAGGCAAGCGATCTGTGCGTAAGGCAGGTTGCCCTGGTAAATGTATGGGATCAGATCGGATGGTTTTTCCAGCCCCCAATGATCCAGCACCAGCCGGGTGAGCTGTGTCTGGGGGCCGCGGCCGTCATCGGCACGCGCTACCGCCCGCAGGGCAGCGGTGCCGATCATAAATCCGCTGCCCTCATCGCCGAAACGGAAACCCCAACCACCGGAGCGGCCGGAGCGCCCGTCCTGGCTGCGGCCAAAGACGATCGACCCGGTGCCGGAAATGACACCAATTCCCCAGCCCTGCAGCGCGCCGCACCATAAAAGCAGCTCACTGTCGTTGACGACGATGTTGGCACTGGCCAGGTTTTCTTCCTTCAGGAGATGCTGCACTTTCACATGGTCACCGGGCCGGTCTACGCCGGAAATTCCCAGACCCAGAACTGAAACGGGTTGAACCGGTATGCCAGCTTCGGAGAAGGCATTGGCTGTGGATTGGCGTAACGCCAGCCGTACATCCGCCTCGGGCAGAGCCTGAAATGCACACGATCCGGCGGTACCACGCCCGAGGATCTGGCCGTTTTGATCCGCCAGCAGAGCAGTGGTCTTGCTCCCGCCGCCGTCGATGCCAAGGACCAGTTTCATGGCTGGATGACCTTTCGCAGCACGCCGTCCGCTTTTTTCAGGGCGGCCCGGGCGTCATCAGGTGAGCTGTGCAGAAAAAATGCCGCCGCGGCGGTCTTTACCTGCCAGTCGCAGGCGGCCAACAGGGATTGCGCATAATCTTCATCGACACTACAGATTTGCGTCACCAGGCGGATGGCTCGCCGGCGCAGTTTGGCATTGCCGGCCTGCACATCCACCATCAGGTTGCCGTAGGTCTTGCCAAGACGCACCATCACACCCGTACTGATCATGTTCAGGATCATCTTTTGGGCGGTACCAGCTTTCAGGCGCGTGGAACCGGTTAGAACCTCGGGGCCGGTCACTGCCAGAATGCTGATGTCGGCAAACTCGCTTAAGACAGCCGGCTGCACACAGGCCACGGCGGCGGTCAGCGAGCCGGTCTGGCGGGCATATTGCAGACCCCCCAGCACATAAGGAGCGCTTCCGCTGGCGCTGATACCCACCACGCAGTCCAGACGGGTGAGTTGTGCTGCCTGCAAGTCACTTTGCCCCTGGGCAGGGTCGTCCTCGGCACCTTCCACCGGGTTACGCAAGGCCCGCTCGCCACCGGCGATGATGCCGGTCACCCGGCCGGGTTCGACGCCGAAGGTGGGCGGGCATTCCGAGGCATCCAGAACACCCAGCCGCCCGGACGTTCCAGCTCCGATATAAATCAAACGGCCTCCCAACTGTATCCGTTCTGCGATGGCGTCAACGGCCATAGCGATGGCGGGCAAACAAACCTGAACGGCAGTGGCAACGCTGGCATCCTCGCTGTTGATGACCTGCAGCATTTCCAGCGTGGTCATCTGATCCAGATCGCGGGTGCGGGGATTGGGTGTTTCGGTGGGAGGCAGGGCAGGGGGGATCATGGGTTATCTGTACTCCATTTTATTCCAGTTCCGGCCCGGCGTGATGCTGCCGAGCACGGAGGGATGGCGCGCACCGGTGGCGGACGGCAGACTGGCGGGGCGGTTGTGCCATGTTTCATAGGCCAGAAGCGCAAAGGCCGCGGCTTCTTTTGCCTCCGATGGCAGTCCCAGCTCATCGGACGGGATCAGCCGGGCAGGCACAAGCTCATCCCGCAGCATATCCATCAGCGTTGGGTTGAGCGCTCCGCCGCCGCTGACGATGATCTCTTCCGGCATGAGGGGTAGAAAATTATGATACGCATCGGCAATGGTAAGGGCGGTCAATGCGGTGAGCGTGGCAACAAAGTCATCGTCCGACAGCCCGCGCTGCTGAGCCTGCTGCCAGAGCCTTTCACCGTAGGCGCGGGTGAATAACTCGCGGCCGGTGGTCTTGGGCGGACGAAGGACAAAATACGGCTCGTTTCGCAGCCAATCCCCCAGCAGACTGGCGTGCACACGGCCGCGGGCAGCCCGCAGGCCGTCGCGGTCACAGTTTTCGGTTCCGCTGCTGATGCGCCGTACGGCGTCATCCAGCAGCATGTTGCCGGGGCCGGTGTCCAACGCCAGCGGCTGGTATTGGGGCTGCCCGGCAGGCGGCAGGAAGGTGAGATTGGCGATCCCGCCGATGTTCTGGCAGACACGTACCCGCGTCGGGTGGCTGAACATCAGCACGTCGGTATAGGAAGTGAGCGGTGCTCCCTGCCCGCCGGCAGCCATATCACGCGTCCGAAAGTTGTGGATGGTGGTGATGCCGGTCCGTTCTGCGATCACCGCTGCTTCGCCGATCTGCAGGGTGGAGGCATGTTCGCCGGTCGGGATATGCCAGACCGTCTGCCCGTGTGACCCGATCAGATCGACCTGCTCCGCTTTCAATCCGCAGAATTGAATTATCTCCAGGGCAGCTTCGGCAAAAACCTCGCCCAGCGCAAAGTTGATCCGGCACAAGCCTGGTATATCACCGATCTCCGCCCGGGCACAGGCCAATACTTCCGCCTGGATATCAGGCAGGTACGGATGGTGAATATGCCCCAACAATTTCCATTGCAGGGAAGGGGGCGCGCCTTGCAGGTCAACCAGGGCTGCATCCACTCCGTCAGCGGATGTGCCGGACATCAATCCAATTACGAACATGGTCATTCCTCCTGTACAGGTTGAGTATGCATGTGTTGGGCGGTTGTGTCAACACCCAGTTTAACACCCCACCAAACTGTAAAATAACTTTGTCACCCCACTCAAATTTTGTTTTTCCCTGCCCATCTCGGGAAGAGGGCAGGGGGATGGGTTGCCATCATGGTATCATCAGGGAATATGACACACCTGACCGGGAAGGAACGTACAGGATACGTCCAACGCATGTTTGGACGGATAGCAAGCCACTACGACCTGATGAACCGCCTGATGACGTTCGGACAGGATGTTCGCTGGCGAAAGGAAGCCATCCGGCGGTTGGAAATTCCGGCCGGAGCACTGGTGCTGGATGCCGGCGCCGGCACGGGGGATATTTCCCTGCAGATCCGGCGCAGCCGTAAGGATGTGCGTGTGATTGCCAGCGATTTGACACCTGCCATGATGCTGGCCGGTAAAAAACGGCCCGGCGCGGGCGATATTCTATGGGTGGCGGCGGATGCCCAACACCTGCCTTTTGCCCATGGGACATTTGACGGCGTGATTTCAGGGTATTTGCTGCGCAACGTCGGTGATCTGGATCGCACCCTGGCCGAGCAGTCCCGGGTGTTGAAACCCGGAAGCCGGTGGGTAGCGCTCGATACCACGCCCCCGCAACATAATATCCTGCAGCCTTTTGTGCGTTTTCATTTGCAGGTCGTTATCCCGTTATTGGGCAGGCTGGTGACCGGGGATGTCGAGGCCTATCGCTACCTGCCTGATTCCACCGAAGGTTTTCTGGAGGCCGGATGCCTGGCGGAACGTATTCGCGCAGCCGGCATCAGCGGGGTGGGGTATGTGCGCCGCATGCTGGGCACCATGGCCATCCATTGGGGTAAAAAGGTGTAATCACCCCACCCGAACTGTTTCGTTGTGAAAATTGCCATGCATTGCATGGCAATTTTCACAACGAATTTTTCTCCCCCTTCCCGAATTTGGGGGACGGGGGGTTGGGTCACTATTAAAAATCAGCAAAACGGTGTTTTTCAGTATCCTCAAGCAGGAAAGTAAATGTTGAGGACGATACCCACAGCCAGCAGCAGGCTGAATATCAACGTCAGGCGGGCAGTCTGCGCCAGCAGTTGATTGAACAGCGGGCCAATGGGCGTGGTGCGCATCCGCCCATTCAGCCGGATCGCTTGCGGCAGGCTCAACCAGACAATCAGCACCCAGGGGCTTTTGCATGCCAGCATGATTGCAATAGATGAAAGGTAAGCCCCGGCCAGCAGCAGGGTATACTCGGTTTCTCCCGCTGCCCGGCCAAAGCGCACCGGGATGTTCATCCGCCCAGCGCGCCGGTCACTCTCCATATCGCGGGTGTTATTGACCACCAATATCGATGCCACCAGTAATCCCACCGGAAATGCTGAAATCCATGCATAGACCGGTACGGACCCCGCCAGCACGTAAACGGTTCCACAGACTGCGCCAAAACCGAAGAACACAATGGCAAACAAATCTCCAAGACCGGTGGCCGATAAAGAATAGCGGCCCACCGAATAGAAAACCGTTGCGGCAATGCATGCCGCCCCGATCAGCAGCACCTGCCAGCCGGCATAAAAGGACAGATAGATACCGGCCAGGGTTGCAGCACCCAGAACCACAAATACGGCAGTCCACATCTGGCGGGGCGACAATAAACCGGCCTGCGTGACCCGCAGCGGCCCCAGCCGTTCACCGGAGTCGGTACCCTTCTGGAAATCGGAAACGTCGTTGACCAGGTTGGCCCCGATCTGAATGCACACTGCAACCAGCATTGTGGCCAGCGCAGGCAGCAGGCCAAAATCAGACAGGCTGCCGCCGCGCCCATAAATAGCCCGTATGGACGCTGCCCACCCGACAAGAACCGGCGAAATGGCAGCCGGCAGGGTTTTGGGTCTGCTGGCCAGCAGCCAGCGTTGTGGTTTGGACATGGAGGAAATGGGTTGATTAGTCATTGCAGCTAATTTTACACCAGCCAAAAAAACAAATACCGGTAAAAAAGTATTTGAAAGGCCAATATCAGAAAAATGAGATAAAAAAGGGGGATTTTTGTCTTTGCCTGTCAGGTGCGCCTTAATAATCCGTTAATGCTTGACATACCTATTTACAAGTTATATAATACCATTAACTAACTGGATATTTTTTATCAAAATAATTGTTGCTGTTTATCCGGATAAGTAGGGGCACAGTTCATTTATAACTTTTTGTAGACAGGATGTGATGATCCAGGCATTTTATTTGGTCGCTTGGCTTTTGGAAAGATCATAGAGCCGGATGTCTGGGGAGCATAGAAGCGAAACCGACCTGAATTTCGAGGCCGGTTTTTTATTTTTAAGTTCTGGAAAAAACCGCTTTATTATTCATTTTTTGGGGCGTGGAGACAGTATGGTTGAAATCAATTCAATGGGTATCGATCTGGATGAGTTGGATATCAGCCAGCGCAAACGCGTATTGGTCGTGGAAGATGAGCTGGACACCGTTTATCTGCTAAAACAAATATTGCGCATGGCAGGCTTTAATGTGTTAAGCGCCACCACAGGTCGCGAGGCATTGCTTAAAGCTGCCGAGCAGGAACCGGATTTGGTGCTGCTGGATCTGATGATGCCGGAAATGGACGGCTGGGAGATTCTGGATCATTTACGCCAGATGATTGATAAGGTGCCGGTGATTATCGTATCCGCCAAGGCAAGCAAGGATGACGTGGTCAAAGGCCTGGCGGCGGGTGCGGATGATTACATCTCAAAGCCGTTTTATAATGCCGAGCTGAGCGAACGTGTCAAGGCAGTGCTGAGACGGGCCAGCAAGCCACGTGAATTAAGCCGGCTGGTATTTCCTGATATTGAAATGAATCTGGATTTGAATATGCAGGAAGTGACCATCAAAGACCAGAGTATGCGGTTGACGCCCAAAGAGTTTGACATCCTGTCACTGCTTGCCAAACATTCTCCGGCCATTGTCAGTTATGAGAGCATAGCTGATAATGTTTGGGGAGAAGATTCGCCTGAAATACGCCGGCGGATCAAATATCTGATTTACCTTCTGCGGCGGAAATTCGAAAATATTCAGGCTGACCCTGATTTGATCTTGAACATAGACCGGCTGGGTTACAAACTGCAAACAGAAAAACAATAGATCAGGCAAAAACAGAGGCCGGAGGACGGTTCAATAAATGATCCGAATCATCGGTCCTGTTTCGGAAGGGTTGGTTTTTCAGGATATAATCAAGCTTCCTTACAAATTTATTGATTTAGAATTTCAACTGCTTGACACATGATTTTATTAGTTGTATAATACCATTAGCTAACCGGCTGCTATCTATTTATGGATAGGTAAGTCAGAATTAACAATTGAATCCTTTTGGATGTGATGATCCGTGGGCCTTTATTTGGTCGCTTGCCTTTCTGCTGAGGAAAGACAGGGCACACGGGGAGCAGAGTAGCGAAACCGGCCACTTATGACGTTGGGCCGGTTTTTTTATTTATTCGCTGATATTTTCGTTCATTCAAAAGGAGTTTCCATGAAAAACAAGCGACTGATCACCAAATTGACGAAAGTCATGTACGGATTTGGTATCCTGTTTTTATTGACGGGCCTGCTCCTCTCAGCGGTGCAGGTGCCGGTATCAGCCCAGGCAACCACCGGCGGGGGTGGAAGTATCTGGACAACCCGCGGGGACTGTGGAAAACTTTCACAGGATGTAAACCAGTTTTCGGTTGGAGAAGACGTTTACATTAATGGCGGTGGCTTTGCTCCCACTACCACCTACAACTGGTTTATCATCGGCAATCCAGGCAGCTCAGACGCCGGAATTAAGGTCGCCGAGGGAACTGTGACCACTAACGGCCAGGGAAAGTTCTGTTTTTATGCCTATACAATCCAGGAAGGCGATTCGGGCGTTTACAAAAATGATGTAAACGGCAAAAATGATAATTACAGCATCCGGGAAAGTACTGGCAGCGCATCTTTGACACTGGACAAATCGACCACAACCACTGGATTCAATGCGGTGGGTGATACAATCAACTACAGTTATGTGCTGACCAACTCAAGTACTAATTTCTGGATAAGATTAAGAGCCCCCTATGCAGTCAGCGATGACAAGGTCTCGGTAACCTGCCCGACGACCCCTGCGGAATTGGGCATAGGTCAGAGTGTAACCTGCACTGCAAACCCCTATACCATCACCCAGGCTGATCTGGATCGCGGCTTTGTCACCAATGTTGCCACGGCCACTGCAAAAACCGGAATGGATGGTTCCCAAACTGTGACCTCCAACCAGGACAGCGAAACGGTGGAAGGCACCCAAAACACCGGTCTGGGATTGCAAAAATCCGCCAACCCTATCATTTACAGTACTGAAGGTGAAATCATCGGATACAGCTACGTGCTGACCAACACCGGCAATGTTACTTTATCCGCTCCGTTCAGCGTGGATGACGACGTAATCGGGAAATTTTCCTGTGCAGGAGCTCCTGCAACACTGGCTCCCGGTGCGAGTTTCACATGCAGCGGGGGGTATTCCATTACTCTGGCTGATCTGGATAACGGGTCAGTGACCAACCATGCCACAGCATCCGCAACTTTTGGCGGGGGCGTTGTGAATTCAGGCGAGAAGTCAGCAACCATCAATGCAAGCCAGAATCCAGCCCTGCAAATTGTCAAGTCATCACCACAAACCGTTTTTTCGGCTGCCAGCCAATCCATTACCTATCACTACGAACTGACCAACATGGGTAATGTGACTCTGACCGGCTTTACCGTGACGGATGATAAAATTGGCAGTGTTACCAATTGTGACAAAACCTCACTGGCTCCGGGTGAATCCACAACCTGTTCAGGCACCTACACCACCACCCAGGCTGACATGGATGCCGGTGAAGTGCAAAATACGGCTTTTGGAACCGGGTATTTTAAATCCTCACCCGTCCAATCTGCTCCGGATACATTGGTTATCCCTGCCCAGGGTATTGGCTCACAGCTTAGCCTGGTTAAATTGGTCGACCCCACAACCTATAACGCCGTGAGTCAGGAATTATCATACACTTACACACTGACCAATTCAGGTGATGTAACCCTGACCGGCTTCAACATCACGGATGACAAACTGGGCAGCATCACAAACTGCGATAAATCAACGCTGGCTCCAACCGAGTCGACGACTTGTACTGCTTCGATTACCATCACCCAGGCTGATCTGGATGCTGGCTCCATCACAAACAAAGCCACCGGCTACGGCTCCTACAACAGCAAGCAGGTTGTCTCCAACGAAGCCAGCGCAACCGCAACGGCGCTCGGCGCAGCCGGGTTGACCTTGAATAAAGAAGTAAGTCCTGCCACCTTCACGGCCGTTGGCGATGTGTTGGATTACACCTACACACTCACCAACAGCGGCGCAGTCACCTTAAGTGGTCCCTTCACCGTCAGTGATGACAAAGCCACCGTAGTCTGCCCTGTGGATGTTACACTGGGAGTTGGTGCAAGCATCGAGTGCACCGCTTCCTACACCATCACACTGGCCGATCTGAATGCCGGCTTTGTCACCAACACAGCCACCGGACACGCTGTCTTTAACGGCTCACCGGTTAATTCTGATCCGGACAGCGCCACCGCCAACGCCCAGCAGGTACCGGCATTGTCACTTGCCAAATCCGCTACCGAAACCTCTTATGACGCTGTCGGCGATATTTTGCACTACAGTTATCAACTGACCAACATCGGCAACGTAACCCTCACCAGTCCATTCACTGTCACCGATGACAAAACTACGGTTACCTGCCCTGCTTCTCCGACATCTCTTGCGCCAGGTGAATTTACCACCTGCACGGCTGATTACACCGTTACCCAGGCTGACCTGGATGCCGGCAAGGTGACCAACACGGCCCAGGGTCATGTAACCTATGATGCCTCCGTCATTGATTCCAACTTTGACTCGGCTACCGTCAATGCCGATCAAAACCCGGCATTACACCTGGACAAGACTGCCGACGAGGACACCTTTGATGCGGTGGGTGACATCCTTCATTACAACTACCTCGTAACCAACATCGGAAATGTAACCTTGTATGACTCCTTTGCCGTGCACGATGACCGGATCGGGTTGGTCGATTGCTCGGCAGCACCTGCCAGTCTGGCACCGGGTGCAAGCTTTATATGCCACGGTACCTTCACCATCCGGCAGTACGACCTGAACTGGGGTGCAGTGAGTAACACTGCCGAAGCCCGGGCATCTACAGACCCTGTTGATTGTTGTGCTTCAGTGATCTGGTCCAATGAGGATACACTCACGGTCTACGGAATTAAACCGGGTGCGAATCTGACCCTCGAAAAGACCGTCAGTCCCGAAACCTACAGTTTAGTCGGACAGGTGCTTACCTACGATTACAAACTGATCAACACCGGCGGCGTCACCCTCTTTGGGCCGTTCAGCGTTGACGATGATAAACTCACGGTCGACTGCTCGGGTGCTGCGGCAAGCCTGGAACCGACTGAAAGTAGGCACTGCACAGCTTCCTACACCATCACCCAGGCTGATCTGGATGCCGGTGAAATCATCAATGACGCCCAGGCATTTGGAAAAGACATGTGGGAAGCGACCGTCAGCTCCAACCACGATACCGCCACCGCCACCGGCACACAGAACCCCGAGCTCACACTTGAAAAGACTGTGCTG
>JAJFTV010000056.1 GCA_021372725.1 Chloroflexota bacterium
TGCAGCAGTTTATCAATCACAATGGCCTCATAGTCGAAAGACGCTTTCCACATTTCAGCGCCTTTGATGTCCCCCTTGGGGCTGTAAAATTGCTTGAACTTCATGGGATCCTTTTGGACTACCGGATGAAAGGTGTTCTCAAAGCGTGTCCAGGTGTCAAAAACAAGGGCTTTGAATTTTCCTGTGCCAAGTTTCTCGATCTCATCCATCACAAGATCGTGGAATTCGATCTCTCGCATATCGAGAGACTTCTTGGTTAGGTTAATATATGCGCCTAAGGGTGTTCCCCCGGCGGTCAGTTGATCTGCAATGGATTGGGTTTTCAGGTCGTCATCCAAAAAGGCAATTTCGCTGGGCTTGAACCCGCAGGAGAGGGCAAAAGTAGTCTTCCCCGTATCAGGTTCACCTGTTACATGGATAAGACCATTAATAGGGTTGGTTTGAGTTTTAAGTTGAGTGTACATATTTTCCTTTCGGTTGTTGGGATTTGGGTTTATTCGTCGATGGTTACAATCTCAAGTCGTTCATTTGCGGCAAGTTTCAATGCTGCACGAATCGACCGTTGTACTGCATTTGGTATGCCTTTGTAACTGTGTTCCGGATCTGTCAGGCCTACCAAGGCCCATCCGGGCAGCCCGCCAGCATAGTCCATGACTATCTTTAAGCGCTCTAATCCGATACCTGGCAGGGATGCCAAGATTTGATGCCCCGGGCTGAGTATAGAGGGTGGTTTGGGTGGCAGTATCTGCGTTTCAGCCGTGTGGGATCTGTTAGCCAACGCTATGACCGTGTGTTCAAACTCCTCATCATTTGGCGCAAACACGATCGCTGTGCCCATTTCCTGAATACTGAGCAGCGCTCCCATGACCGAGTTCCAGTTCCAACCGGTTACCCCACGTGGTGTAATGGTTTTCCCCCCTGGCTCGGGGTAAAACTGCCCGGTGATCACCAGATACGGCCAGATTGTGTCCATGGTTTCATACGCCAGTTGGGCTTCCAGTCGTGCCTGTGCGCACTTAGCAGTCTGTACAAATAGCCGGTCATCCTTGAGGCTGCCGAGAAAATCGTCCGGCGTCTTGCGCTCAATGATCAAGGTCGCATCATCTTCGCAAAGCACGTGCAGATCGCCATAATCCAATGCGGCAACGGCAGTTGGCACGCCGCTAAAAGTCAGTTCTTGTACCCATTTGGGTTCTCTGGAGTCAATAACTACTGTAGATATTCCCATCGTCACATCCTTTATTGAGTAAAAGTCATGGTTAATTTCGCGCCTGGGAGTCGAACCCAGTGAGGGAAAAGGAGAGGAAAATCCCTCAGGCACCCTCCGCGCGAAGGTCCTACCAGTCAAATACAGAGGCTAAAAATTGCTCGGTAGCCTCTCTGTCCCGCTCAGTGGCGAGCTCCAGAGCATCTTGATAACTCAGTTCCCCGGGGTCGCTGACATAAGCAATGACAAACTCATCGTCAATCAGGATTTCTTCTGTCATTTTGCCTCCGCAACAAGTGCTTGATTCAGCAGGTCAATAACCTCCTGGCTGCCAGCGTTGAAAAATCGGCTCATAACCGGCGATGCTTTGATCTTCACATCTACCAGATCCTTGACTTTTTCCGCTGAAGCGCCACTCTTCATACACGTCCGGACTGTTGCCCCCAATAGCTTCAGAGCGGCTTCATATTCCTTCTGTCCTGCGGCAGGATTTGTAGCCTCTGCAGGTCGATTGGCCTCTGGGTCATACTGAGTATAGAGATAGTCTTGCGTACACTCATCTTCAGACTTGAAAACCTTGATGATCTTCAGAAAGGTCTTGTTTTTGGTTGCTCCCTCGGAGTTGACGTACGTCTCGCCCGTGGGTTCGAATGCAGCGTGTACATAGTGATCATTGGCGTCTGCTGGCTGGATTCCCAGCGCCTTAATTGCATCCTGGGTCAACCGCCATTCCTTTGCGGGCTGTATCATCGATCGTTCGACCACGCTTGACTGCTGTGCGTCGATGGGCAACAGAGACAGGTCAATCGCCCACACCATGTTCTTGTGTTGGGTCGGGTCAAAGGGTACCTTGCCCTCGCCTTTTACCAGTGCCGCCTTCCATGGCGCAATGCTCAGCAATCCCCAAACTTCATAGGGGACTGGCGTATAAGTCTCGTTGAGTATATCTATATCTGACATCATTGTTCCTTTCGTTTTGTTTGGTTAATTGGTTTGTTGGTTCAAAAAGTTGTTGTTTCTTCTGCTTTTCTGTTTAATTTGGTAAAGATTTATGTAATCCTCACTTTCTGCGATTGCTGCATCAATGTTCAGTTTTCTTTCTGTCATGGGCTTCTCTCTTTTTTGGTAGAATCCGTTTAAACAGAAAGGCGGTTAATATGGTTGACAAAAAATGTTGGCGCTGTAAAGCAGCTGGCCGGTTTTCAGTATTGATGGCACCTGGGAAAGATCGTTGGTATGTACCAAATCAGAATGCCAGAACGTCAGGGCCTCCGCTTTTGGAGGTGTGGCTTTGCGAAGGCTGTGCACATGAGCTCGATTCATTGGTCACTTCCTTTCTTCCCATTCTGGGAGATTGGTCACTTTACGAAGATCGTCCACCGAGCCTTTTCGTCCACATGCGAGACAAATAAATTCAGTTTCGTTATAGGCCAATGACGGGTTATGGTCGTCATGGAATGGGCACTGGGTCAAGTGCCAGTGTTTTTGTGTTCCACTTTTAAATTGCTTCTGTTTGGGGGTCATGATTGTTCCTCTCTACTGTTCTTAGGTTTCTCGTCAGCAAGTAATTCATCCACTTTCTTCGCTGCCTCAATCGCCTCCTCCGCCATCACTATGGGGTTCGGCTGGCTGTAGCAACGGGCCCATTCCTTTGGTTACGGTTGT
>JAJFTV010000122.1 GCA_021372725.1 Chloroflexota bacterium
TTTCAACGTTGCTACAGATTCCAATCTTTCGTATGCCTGACGCTCACCGTTTTTTATTCCGACGATGGTAGAAAGGCTGATAAAAATCACACTAATGAAAAAAACGAGAGCCAGGGAAGAAAGCAGCAGGCGCGTTTTGATCGTCATTACCGACATTTTTCGACGAAACCATCCTGGCCTATAAAGAACAAAAACTTTTTTGAGTGCTGTCACAAGTAACAGCTCCTATCGAACTGGCTTCACTTTTTGGTGAATGACAGAACTATAGCATGGCGTTGAGGCAATGTCAACTTTACTCGTTAGGTCTATTGATGACAGGAATTCGTTATAGAGTTTACCAACAGAAATTGATGATTTGATCAACAAAAAATTCAGTCAGAAAACCCCACCACCTATTTGGAGATCCATCTCCCGTTTTTTCGCACTGCGCCGGTAAGTTCGATAACATCTGCGTGAACAGCACCATCGGGTCTTATCCTGATCATTCCACAGGATGGCGGATGACCCCACCCACCCATTCCGGCCGAACCCGGATTGAAGATGAGCCGGCTGCCAAATTGTACGTTTTCAGGCTTGTGGGTATGCCCAAACACAATCACATCCGCATCCGGGAACGTCTTGAATGCCAGCTTTCGATAATAGGAAAATTGATATCCGTGAAACATAAAATTCAATTTTTCAACGATGTACAACCTCATATCACCAAAACCGTGCATCAAACCGATTTTTGTCCCGTACACTTCGATAATCTGCGTTTTAGGAAGTGTGTTACCGTTCAACAACAAATCGCGGTTGCCCTGTACGGCTTTTACCGGCGCGATCATCGCCAATTCGTCGATCACCGACTGGTTACAAACATCACCGGCGTGCAATATCTGGCTGACGCCTGCATTAATGAAGACCTGGTATAAAGCGGGGTGAAGGTTTTGAACCCGGTCAGGAACGTGTGTATCGGCAACAACGCCGATGACTATCTCATTCAATATATCGATCCCCCCATGGAAATTTTCTTTGTATCCTGTGGGTTCATTTGATGCCCATCAGAGCCAGGTCATCCAGCACTTGCTGCCGGTTATGAAAAACTACCCCACGCATCCCCACATTTATGGCGCTCTCCACATTTTCCTTTACATCATCAATAAAAACAGTCTTTTCGGGTGATATGGCCAGCCTGTCCAGCAGATAATGATAAATTGCGGGGTCGGGTTTTGCCAGGCCAATTTCAGCCGAAAAGATGCTTACATCAAAAGCGGACAGCATGTTATATCTTTCCTTCATTACCTGTCGTGCGCCAGACCAGGCATTACTCAACAGGGCAGTGCGAAAGCGAGGGCGGAGTGATTGAATATAGTCAAACAGAGCTTGGTCCATCCCGTCTCCGCCCCAAAAAGCTGTACGAAAATCCTGCATATCCTCAAAACCAAGTCCCAGCCGATTTTGAATCGTGTTCCAATGGTCTTCCTCGGAGATCCGCCCCAGTGTGGCATTTCGAGCTGAGTCGTTTTCGAAAACGATGGAATATACCTCGTCCACTGTCATCCCCAGCCACTCCGCCAGCTCCTGGCGCGGTGAAGGATCCTTCGTGCGGATCAGCACACCGCCCATATCCCAAACCACTACTTCAATCAAATCATGCATTTTGACCCATCCCACCCGTCAGGAAAATCCACCCGGGTCTTAAAATAATGCTGAAGTATATCATCGAACCAATGTATAATTTCTATGCAGATGAAAGAATTAAATCCTTTCCTCAAGTCGTTGTTGGGTTGGGACCTCAATCCGGCCCAAATCCAGGCCTTTGACTGGTATGAAAAAGAACTGCTTGTCTGGAATGAGCGTTTTAATTTGACCGCCATCCGTAACCCGGAAGGCATCCGTTCCAAACATTTTCTCGATTCGATTACCTGTGCCCTGGTCATGAATGGAAAACGCAAGGGCTCTCTGATTGATATAGGAACAGGAGCCGGATTTCCTGGCATACCGCTGAAGATCCTTCTGCCTCAGATTCGATTGACGCTCGTGGAATCGATTGGTAAAAAAGTCGACTTCTGCAAACATGTGATCAATCGTTTGGAGTTGGAAGGAACCACTGTGATACAGGGCCGGGCGGAAGAACTGGGTCAGGACAAATCACACCGCGAACAATATGATTGGGCAGTCGCCAGGGCAGTGGCCAATCTGAATACGCTTTCCGAGTATCTTCTTCCTCTGGTCAAAGTGGGCGGGGTCATGATCGCCCAGAAGGGAGAGGCCGGTCCGGCGGAAGCCCAGATGGCTTCCAATGCCTTTAAGTTGCTGGGTGGTCACTTGAAGATTATCCGGAAAGTCGAATTACCCGGGATTGCCGATGATCGCTACCTGATTGCTGTCGATAAAGTGGCTGTCACACCTGATATCTATCCCCGACGCACCGGTCTGCCTGCAAAAAAACCGTTGCAATAAGCTGCCTGATTTACAACTCCGCCTGATCGGATATTCGAACAAACCCGTCCTTTACTTCCCAAATTATATTCCCGCCCATAAATTCGCGGGCAAATGGCTCAAGATCGGTAGTGGTAAGAAACACCTGTTCGTAATCCGCGATATGCCTTAATAAATCCCCGCGGCGCTGTAAATCCATCTCGGCCATAATCTCATCCAGCAGCAAGACCGGCCATTGATCCGATTTGCCATGCAGCCAGTTCATCTCACTCAATTTCAATGAAAGCAGTGCAGTACGGATTTGACCTCGAGAACCATACACGCCCAGGTCGATCCCGTTTGCCAGGACCCGCATTTCGTCCCGATGCGGCCCCAGGGTTGTCACCCCCCTGGCGATTTCTTCAGTTCTGGCAGCTCTAATTTGTTGAAAAAATCCGTGCTTTATTTCATCAAGCCCCAGATCAAGTCGCGCTGTCTGTCTGCTGATCGGCAAATGATATTGTCCGCCTTGTTGAATCAGCGGATCAAACGAAGGCTGATACTCCAGTCGCAGCACCTCGTTTCCATGAGTGAGTTCCTGGTGAATCCGGGTACTGTACTGTTCAAGCTCATTGATCGCCCGAATACGTGCCTGAATGATGGCTGCGCCCCGCTGTACCAGGAGTTCGTCCCAATAATCCAGTTGGCCGACGTCGCTGCTGCGCTCGTTGATTTGTTTCAACAGCGCATTTCGCTGTGTCACCACCCGACTGTATTCAGCCAGGTTAACACCGTAGCCGGGCAATGCTTGAGAAATAAAAAGGTTCAGAAACCGGCGTCTTTCCTCTGGCCCATCCTCGATAATGCGGGTCATTTGTGGCAGAAATATGACCGCATTGAAGACCCCCAATATGTCCTGAAGACCCTTTTTCACGCCATCCAACAGTATTTCTTTTCTAAAGCGTCCATTGCCATTGTAGTTTTTCTCGAGGATCAAACGAGCTTCGATGCGATGCTGTTTTCCGGCGCGGTCAATATCCGCCACAATTCTTCCAACGGCGAGATTTTCGTCAATCGTTAAATAGTTAATCAACTCGCGGTCATGTTGGGCCTGAAAAGATGTGAAAGTTGCCAGATAGTAGATGGCTTCTAGGATGCTGGTCTTCCCCTGTGCATTCCCTCCCACCAATAAGTGGATACGATGCTGAACCTCCATATCCAGGCGGGTGAAGGCACGATAATTGGTCAGGGAAAGATGCAATAAATGCATAACGTTTTACAATCTACTTGCTACCTGACAAGATTTAGGCGGACTTGATGGAGCCTGATATTGAATACATCGTCATACATCGGTATAATCTTCTTCATCCTTTAGCTTCCAGATCTTTTCTGCCTTATCCGTAAAGACTATTCCATCAAGATGATCGATTTCGTGTTGAAAAATTCGCGCCAGCCAACCTTCAGCCTTGATACGAACAGGTTGTCCGTGGCGGTTCAATCCCTTCACAACGACTGCCCCATATCGTTCCACCGTCCCGGCCATCCCCGGTACCGACAAACAGGCTTCCACGTCTTTGATCATTTCGGTGGAGGTCTTGATGATTTCGGGATTGATCACCACATAAAGCTTTAACGGGGCATCTTCGTCTTCATCATCTCCGTACTCCACCACAATCAGGCGTTCAGAAATGCCCACTTGCGGGGCAGCGAGTCCTACTCCAGGTGCCACCCGCAGGGTCTCGATCATATCATCGATCAAAACCTGGGTTTGCTGATTAATCTCAGTAATCTTTCTTGCTTTTCGATGCAGTACCGCATCGGGGATAAACACAATTTCTCTGACTGCCATACTCTTCCTTGTGTAAAAAATTCAAATACTATACCGTTGCCGGTATAGTATTGTACCTGTTTCCATCCAGTTAAAACAAATTCTCTTCTTTTTTCGGAAAACAGGATTGGGACTTGTCTTTACCCGTAGATACCTTGTGATAAGCCTCTATCCACCCGGCAACATTTTTCTGAATGGCAAGTTTTTCCTGGTTTTTCTGTATTTCATCCCGTGCAGCAAGACGGCTGAAAAGTTCGCGCTGCACATCAGACGGATTATAAACATAATCAAAAGTCAGAGTGGTCTCGCCGATTTTTATATAAACAGTTCCAAAATTTAACAACAAACCCACCAGGCCAAGGCGTTCAAATTCAATACTCAAAATATTTTTTAAGGGCGCCGCGCGTCGTTCTTCCCGGCCAAAAGGCTTTTTGTACACATCGATGACCTGATCGGCTGTGATGATGTATTGATCATTGCGCCAGTCATAATACTGGTAGATCCACCAAAGAACCACTACCGGTACGGAAACAAACAGGATCGCCAGCAAGGATTTGAGCTCGATAAATGTAAGCAGGTCAAGAACTCGTGCAACAAGACTTGCCAGCAAAACCAGCAAAATGATGGTTGGCAGCCCGATACGTTTCAGCAGAATGTACCAGTGTGTCCAATAGGTCAACACACCATTTTCCTCTTTTCGAAGACGAAACAAATCGGCCAGGCCGCTCACCAGGCTGCCGGATTGTAATTCGGGAACCACCTTTTTTTCAGCGACGGGAATATCTTTGGCTTTTCCCCGTAATCCAATCGTCTCCCGCACCATTTCCTCAAGATGTGTTTGTTCTTCGATCTGCAAACCCGATTTGGCTCTTTCAGTTTGTACGTCAATCAAGACAGCAATCTTGCGCGAAGAGGGTACTTTGGGGAAGCAAACCTGGCCGGCATACGTGCGGATCAGGATATCACCGTAGGAAAATTGCCGGCTAAGCCAGTCTGTTTGAGTTGTCACCGAGAGGACCATCCGTAGTGGGCTTTCATGGCGGGTGTCATAAAGCAGGATGACCTTTTCCTGAAATACCACGCGCCGGTTGGTCACGATGGAAAAATCATTTGACCAATCAATGACAGCCAGGATAAACCAGAGCAAAATCACACCGGCATCCACACCTGTCAATATCCAGGGATAAATCTTTCCGGATGCCATGTTGAACAAGACGGCCAAAATGATCATCGATACCAAAGTCCAGCCGGCCGGTGGCACGAGCCGATTTACCAGGTCCAGCGGATGGCGTCTTGAAATAAAATAAACAACTTCATCGGGTTCCCGCCAGGAAAGCGGGATTTGCAAATCCAGCAGATAACTTTCAAAGAGGATTTGAAGATCCTCATGAAGTGCAGGTAAATTTTGAAGTAAATGGCTTGTGCTTTCCTGGTCAAGCCATAAAACAGTCGTTTCGGTTTGTGCGACGGCAGTGCATTGATACAGGTTATCATATTTCAACATGTCATAACCGAACAAGTCACCGCTTTCGAACAGTCCCAGGGAACGCTTGTCTTTTCTGGAGTGATGTGTAAGGAAAACTTTTCCGCGATAGACCAGAAAAAGATGTTCAGCCGGCGATCCTTGTTCAAAAATCAACTGCCCTTTTTCATAATCCCATATCCTGAATTGATCTACGATCATTTCCAGATCTTCCTCAGAATACTGTCTAAAGAGAAAGTTGGACTTGATAAGGGCAATGATCTCTGAGCGTTCCACAGTTTTTATTCTGGTGTGATTGCCGATTCCTGTTCAAAATACATGTCCGGCGGATGGTTCACCTCTTCTTTTTTCCGGGCCGGGCTTTTCCTTGGTTTTTGTGGAGCAGTTTCTTTGATAAAGACAACCTTCGAGTCCTCTACGACATCCACGTCGACCACATCTCCATCCTTGAATTCACCGCTCAGGATGCGGATCGAAATTGGGCTTTCGACGAATTTCTGAAGGGCTCTACGCAATGGTCTGGCACCAAATACCGGGTCATACCCTTCCTTGGCCAACCATTGGCGGGCAGTATCGGTCAGCTTGACATGCAAACCATGTTCTTCCAATCGATCATGGACTTCAATCATCTGCAAATCAACAATATAGATCATCTGCTCCTGTGTAAGCGGTGAGAACATGATGATATCGTCGATACGGTTCAGGAATTCAGGCCTGAAAGTGCTCTTAAGTGCTTTTTCGATTTTTTCTGTCGATTCGCGTTCAGCATCGTCGGAGCGATGTTGTGCAAAGCCAAGCGTACCGCTGCGGGTGACGAACTCGGTGCCTAAATTGCTGGTCATGATCAACACTGTATTGCGGAAATCGACCACATGGCCCTGCCCGTCCGTCAGCCGGCCATCATCCAGAATTTGCAGCAAGGCGTTCCAGACTTCAGGGTGGGCTTTTTCAATTTCATCAAAGAGAATGATGCGGTAAGGCCGGCGGCGGACGGCCTCCGATAACTGACCACCCTCTTCATAACCCACATATCCAGGAGGTGCTCCGAACAACCGCGATACAGTGTGCTGCTCGTGATATTCGCTCATATCCAACCGGAAGAGAGCATCTTCATCCCCAAACATGAATTCGGCCAGTACTTTCGCCAGTTCAGTTTTTCCAACCCCGGAGGGACCGATGAAGATAAATGAACCGATCGGGCGACGGGGATCTTTCAACCCGGAACGGGCTCTCCGGATGGCATCCGATATGGCACTGATGGCGGCATCCTGGCCGACAATTCGTTCATGCAGCCGTTCTTCCATGTGGAGAAGCCGTTCGGTTTCCGTCTCCATCATCTGGTTGATGGGTATACCCGTCCATTGTGCCACCACCCCGGCGATATCATTGGATTCCACCACCTCATCCAGTTTGTATTCCTTTTCCCATTCTTCGCGTTTTTCGTTAAACTCGGTTTCTATTCGCAGCCGGTCTGCTTTCTTTCGAGCAGCTTGTTCGTAATTTCGCTCAAGCCCGGCCTGTTCCTCCTCGGCTGTCAACAAATCGATCTGACGTTTCATCTCCTTCAACTCTGGCGGCAATGAATACAAGGCTACGCGCAGTTTCGCAGCAGCCTCGTCCATCAGATCTATTGCTTTGTCTGGAAGCTTGCGGTCTGATACGTAGCGGGCCGATAAGCGGGCCGCCGAGACCAGCGACTCATCCGAGAAACGGACCTTGTGGTGCGCTTCATACCGGTCGCGCAACCCCTGAAGCATGGTGATGGTCTCTTCCACGGTGGGTTCGTCTACATATACCGGAGCAAAACGTCTTTCCAGTGCGGCGTCTTTTTCGATGTGTTTATGATACTCATCCAGGGTGGTCGCGCCGACACACTGCAATTCACCGCGCGATAACGCAGGCTTGAGCATGTTGGATGCATCCATTGCACCTTGCGCGGCGCCCGCCCCCACAACAGTGTGAAGCTCATCGATAAAGAGAATAATCTCTCCTTCTGATTTTTCAACTTCCTGAATAGCCGCTTTAAGCCGCTCTTCAAATTCACCACGGAAGCGGGTCCCTGCAATCATGCCCCCCAAATCCAGTTGGATGACACGTTTGCCGGTCAGGATTTCCGGCACATCATTATCCGCAATCTTTTGTGCCAGGCCTTCCACGATGGCTGTCTTTCCTACACCGGCCTCGCCAATCAACACCGGGTTGTTTTTTGTCCGGCGCGAGAGCACCTGCATCACGCGCAGGATTTCCTCATCCCTGCCGATGACCGGATCAAGCTTATGTTCACGGGCAGCCTGGGTGAGATCGCGCGAATACTTTTCGAGTGTTCTGTAGCGGGTTTCCGCCTGCGGATCCGTGACAGTCTTTCCGCCCCGTATTTGCATGATGGCTTCCAGCACCCTGTCGCGGGTGATCCCGGATGTTTCCAGCAAACGGGCAGCCGGTGTATTGCGCTCCATTAAGATGGCCAGGAAGAGATGTTCAGTGGAGATGTACTCATCTTTCAGGTGGTTTGCTTCCTCGTTCGCCACGTCAATAATCCGTTTAACCCGCGGCGTGATGAAAATTTGCCCGGCTCCGCCCCCAAAGATACTTGCCTTCGGGCTTGTGCGTAATATATAATCGAGCCTCTCTTCCAAAGCATGGGGATCAGCCTTGATATATTCAAGGATTTGCGAAACAACACCCTCCGGTTGTTCGATTAACGCCAGCAGAATGTGTTCGGTATCGATCTGGTTATGCCCATAACGTTGAATGATCTCGGCTGCACGCTGGGCAGCTTCCTGGGCTCGTTCTGTAAAACGATCAAATCGCATCATTTGTTAATCAACCTCAAGAACAATTTTTCTAATCTTTCACTTTGCATTATAGCATTCCAGACATAATAATACTGTTAGAACTCTATAAGAAATCCGGCAATTAATATTCCCTGGGAGGATAAGAACATTTCAGGTTTTTCCAAAAAGGCGAGTGCATACCCGGCACATACCCTGTTTTACCATGCAATAACCAGGCCAGGTTATTGCATGGTCATTGTAATTTAACTGGGATAAATTTTTACGTTCCATTCATACAGATACAGGACAGAATTCAGGCAATTATCCATTAAAATATCGTTATGTTCTTTCATGACCAAAATTTCCATATCCGCCCATTAGATACCCGTAAGGATATGCTGGTCGTGGCCGATCTGATAGAAATCTGTTTTGGTTCCCAGTTGGATCCAGATGGTGCTGCTTATCTGGAACATGTTCGAAAAGCCGCACTGGATCAACGTCTGGTCCGTTGGTCGTATGCTGCTGGAGAAATGATCTCCTATCCATTGAATGGCTACGTTTGTGAAAAAGATGGCCAGGTTGTCGGTAATTTGAGCATCATTCCGTTTTACTGGAAACGCGAGTGGTACTACCTGATTGCCAATGTAGCCGTCCACCCTGATTTTCGCCAGCAGGGTATTGCCCACAGCATGACAGCCAAAGCGCTGGAGCATCTTTACCGGCTTCCCATTCGTGCAGTCTGGCTGCATGTCCGCGAAGACAACTTGCCGGCCCGCCATCTGTACGATACCTTTCAATTTCGTGAACGCTATATGCGTGACACGTGGATCAGTTCTGAAATGACTGCCAATCTTGACCGGCCTGTTCCAGGTGTGCTGATCGAACCGCCGCGGCGCGAAGATTGGCCCAGCCAGTTGAAATGGTTTTCCACTCTTTATCCATCCGATGTGGTATGGAATCTTGATTTTGACGCCAATCAACATCGACCCGGGATTTTAGCCGGGCTGCTGCACCTATTTCGTGATGAAAAACCGCTGCAATGGAACGTTCGAATCGATGGTAAATTTTCCGGCGCCGGAATACTTAAAAAAAGTTATACCTATGCTGACCAGGTATTCCTGGCTTTACCCCCTGATGATGGAAATGAGAAGGTGATCACCACCCTGCTGCCGTTTATCCAAAAAAACTATTCGCCCAATCGCAAGCTGATGGTCAATTTCCCTTCCCGTACCGCTGAAAAAGCCTTTCGGCAATCAGGCTGCGATCTGGTCAGCAGGTTGATCTGGATGGAGATCAGGATGAACTGATATAATAGTACCGGTGTTCTGTCAATTATCCAGGATAAAATCAAATTCAATCGCGACAGAACACTTTAGGATTTGTCAAACACAGAGTGTATTGTGTCAAATTGCAGTTATATTTTCGACAAAGCACAAGGAGGGAGTCAAAATGCGCAAATTTATTATCCGCTGGTTAATCAATACTGTTGCATTGTATGCCGCAGTATATCTCTTGAACGGAAACGGGATCACGCCGCAAAGTGAAAACTGGCTTTCCTTTATCTGGCTGGCACTCATTTTTGGCCTGATAAACGCCATCCTGAAGCCGATTCTTGTGGTGGCCGGCTGCCCCTTCATCATCGTGACACTGGGCCTGGGAATGTTATTAATCAACACCCTGCTTTTCTACCTGGCCGGGCAAATTGGTCTAAATTTTGGCGTTGGCTTTACGGTGGAAAATTTCTGGGCTGCATTATTGGGAGCTTTGATTGTGAGCATCGTCGGCTTCGTCCTGGGGATCATTTTTAAGGATGAAAAAAAGGCCCTTAATGTTGGCTGACCGGATGCCTTCTTTTCAATCCGTTAGAGCTCCGTAAAAATCATTCAAGCCGCAGAGATTGCTATATTGTTGACAAATCACAGAATGAAATGCGTGACCTGCCGGTTTATCCTATTATTTTAAAGGGATATTTTCATCCTCTGGCAGACTTTCTGCTTGTGGAACAACAACCGGCAGTGGAACACCGGAAAGATCAAACCGCATAAGGCGGTTGTTGGCTGTATCGCTGACCCACACACGCCCTTCAGCATCCACAGCGATGCCTACCGGCAAACCAAATCCGGTGGTATCCGGACTGTAATCACCCCAGCCACGGATGAATTGACCGGACAGGTCAAACTGCAACACCCGATAACCCTCCGGATCGGTGACGTAGACGTATCCGTTTTGGCTATCCACTGCAATAAACGGTTTATTTTCAAGGGATTGACTGAACCAGCCGTTGATCTTCCAGCTCAGTACCGGGTAATACTCATTTTCAGTAGTCGGGGCAAACACCTGTACACGCTGGTTCCAGGTATCGGTCACATATACATTCCCTTGCTCATCCAAAGCCACATCAACCGGTTCATCCAGTTGACCCACATCCATACCGGCTGTGCCAAACTGCGTGATGAATTCGCCATCAGAGGTAAACACCACAATGCGCTTGTTGCCGGTGTCGGCTACAAACACTTTCCCCGAGCCATCCACAGCCAGCCCGCGCGGGCCGTAAAACGACGAAGCCGTCTCACCCTGGCCTGAATATCCCCACTCCTTGATGAATTGTCCATCGGCGGTGAATTTCTGGATGCGGTAATTCCAGGTATCCGAGACATAAACCGAACCATCCGGCCCCACCGCGACACCCCACGGTTCATTGAATGTGCCCGCTGCGGCAGTATTATCGATCACGCTGCCGTAGGTGCCCCAGGCTTGCAGGAACTCGCCGGTTTCGCTGAAATGCTGGATGCGATGATTCAACTGGTCGGCAACATAAATGCTTCCATCGGGTGCAATGGCAATGTCACGCGGTGATGAGAACTGGCCTGCACCTGTTCCGACGCTGCCGATCACTCTATCGGGCAGCAACTGGATCAAATTGGCCTCGTAAGGATCCTCCTCGATGGTTTCAGATAAAGCAGGTGCAGATCCGTAATTCCACATTTGGGCGATGATGTCCTTGCGAACATACAGGCGAATGCGATCAGCCGGTTCCCAATTCTCCAGTGTAAAGGTATCGCTGCCGGTGAGAGCTGCGTACTTCTCATAATCACGATTCAACCAGATGTTAAATACCGCCTCCCGCATTTCCGGGTTGGAAATTGCATACCAGATTCGGTCCCAGGTCAAATTGTAGTAGTCCTGGTTGGGCCACCACAAACGAACATATTCAAATGCGACGTAATTATCCTGGACAACGTTTTCTATTTTGCCAAACAATGCCTCAGAGGCAATGATGAGCGGGTAATCCCGCAGTTCGCGGGTCGGGTTGTCACCATACCACAGGTGATTGGGATAATCGCGTAAATACCACCAAAACGGGTATAGTCCATCGGCGTCATAGGCAACTTTCACGGCATAACCACCCGTAGTTCGCCGGGATATCTCCTCAACCTGTTCCAGAATATCCTTGGGGCCGTGGGCCGCGTGGGCATAGACCAAATACTCTTTCGCCGTGTCATAGTTGATGAATGAAGCGGTATAAGCAGTCCGGGCTGTCAGTAAAGCTGCAACAAGAAAGACAAACAATCCCGCCAATGAAAAAATCCGGCTGGCCGGCCAACCCTTGACAAGCCATACAATCCCGCCCAGGCTGGCAATGGTGGAGATGAATGCAAAAACAAACTTGTTTGTGGCCTGAAGCTGCTCCAGCGTATTTCCCTGGAACGGCAGTGACGTCCCCAGCAGGCTGCCCAACAAAGCACTGGCAGCCGCAAAAAAGACCGGCACCAGCAGCAACAAAAGCAGCCCACGAAGCTGAAGGATTTTTTTCCATTCCACCCGTTCTGCCAGATAACCCAGCAACCATCCGGTGATAAGGATCATCGGAAGCGTTGGGTACAGGGTCATTTGGGGCATCTTTTCACCGGCATAACTGTATGCCAGTAATGCGGTAACCGCCCAGAAGAACAACATTGCCAACACCGGGATGCGCGGCATGGATGATTTTTCCAAATTATCAACACCATCCGAAGCTGTTTTTTCAGGCACCACCTGATTTGATTCATCCTCCGGATTTGGAAATGAGAAAAATCTTTTTTTCCATGCGACTACGAAGGCAATCAAAGCTCCAAGGGCCGGGAGATATTCATAGACTGGGATCTGGATGAGCGCGTAATAATAAAATGGCTGAGTGCCACGATTAACAGGCTGTTGATTAAGCCAGTATCCCAGCGATCCCACAATGCCCGTAAAAAATCCCTGTGCATTGGTAAAGAATGAAGTGTAGAACAAAATAAAAATCGACCAGAATATGCCGGCATGCAATAACCAGTGCTTTCTATCCCACCACAACCCGGAAACAACGGACAACAGCGACATGATGATCAGGAAAATGGCCGTTTTCATCATTCCGGGGGTTGTGTAATCGAGTGGATCCCAGCCAACCATGCGGACAGGAAAAGCAGCCAGCAAAGGCAGCACCAGTGAGCCGGCTAACATCAACAAATCAAAGCTGCGTTTGGAGCGGATGGTCTTCCAGCCCAGGTTCTGGATCACCACGATGACGGTCAAAACAATGCAAGCCAGCATGCCGGCGGCGGCGCCGGCCAGCACCACCTTGGGAAGCATGGCTGTGCCCGGAGGAAGCTCCACTTCTACTGCTTTGTCCGTAATCCCCTGTTCGGCCCTTACCACCAGCTCAGCAGCATCTTCCACCGATTTCATCCACAGCGCACTGCCCAAAACAGCCAACGCCAGCAGGATCAGGATACCGACCATCAAGACGAAACGGTTACGTGTTGCTTCATCGCGCCATTTTTCCTTGTACAACTCATACACCAACAGGGCAGCAGAGAAGATGAGCAATTGAGCGGTATGAATGTAAGCAACTTCTTTTGTTATAAATTGAAAAGCAAGTGACAGAGTAACAAGAAAGAGATATTTTTTGTTCCCGGTCTCCAGGTATCTGAAAATGCCAAAAAATAACAGACATAAAAAGAAAACAATGAGGATGTCGTTGCGTGCATATCTGCTGTAAAAAAGCATATACGGGGAAATGAGAATCAAAAAACCGGCAATCAGTGATCCATTCCGCCCAAGATATTTCCGAAATCCAAAAATGACGAATATGATCACCGCAACACCAAACAGTGCATGCGGCAGGCGGGAAGTAAAATCGGTGTCGCCGAACAGAAAATACGATAGAGCAATCAAATGAAACTGGAATGGGCCATGTGTGACCGGGGAATGTACATAAACACGGCCCTCATACAAATCCCACGAAGGTATCACGTGATTGACTTCGTCATGGCTCATGACGCGTTCACCGAGATTGGATAATCTCGAAACAAACGCCAGAATGATGATCACCGCAATAATCGCCGTTTCGATTGTTAAAGACGGAATGTAATCCGAAATTGGTTTGTCCAGCCAGGATGTCTTGTTTATTTTGTTATTTTCCATAATTCATCCGGAAATTACTGTTCAATCTGATTATAGAAGTTATACACCGCCATGGATAATTTTGCCATCAACAAATTCGCCGGTTCCCACACAAGTTGTTCCGGATCGTGCATGAAAATTGTCAAAATGTAATCCGCAGCGGGGGTGTATGCGATGCCTGCATCGCCGATCGTGTGGATCAACCCGTCCGTTTCGGTAATCCAGCCATGTTTGTGCGCCAGCCGGTTGCCATCAGGCATTCCTGCCTGGATCAATACGCCAATCCGGTTGAGTGAAAGATAGGACACCATCCGCTGACATTCAGACTGGGTAATTTCGCCCGGGAATACCGCCGCAAAGGTTCCACCGCCGCTTTCAGCGCATTGGTAGATATCCTCCAGCAGCATCCCCATTTCGGCGGGTGTGGTCTGATTATAGACATCGGGGTCTGTCGAGATATCTGTCCGCGTATTGGCAGGTGTCTCGAAACGCTGAAGTAATGGAGCCTGCATGTAAAAATGGCCCGCCAGGAATGTATTCTCAAGACCCAACTGCTTCATATCGTCGGTAACGATCAGCGGGCCAAGCGTGGAATCGAGTACCGTTTCCATGAGCTGATCAGCGGGATCATTCTCGGATCGTTCGATCATCAATTCGATCAAACTGGTGATTTCTTCATCAGGCAATTCGCCAATCCGCCTGAAAACTGAAACCATCACCGGGATTTTGATCGTACTGGCAGCCGTAAAGGCAATATCCGGCGTCACCTGTTCCCCAGCCTGATAAGCAAAATGAAGCTCCTGTCCGTTTTGCAGATCCAGCAAGAAAATTTCTGTCAACCCTGTAAATTCTTCATTATCGATGATCTGCTGTAACATAATTTGAAGGTTTTGAAAGGATGGACGTGAAGGTTTGCTGGACAAATAAGTAAGATTCACCGTTCGGGAAACAGGCGACCGCAGTGCGTCACCGATTAAGACAACCGCACGGTCAATATCCAGAGTGGTGCCCTCATCTCCAGGTTTAAAATCAGTTGTTCCCGGGATTGGCTGAGCTGCGGTGGGTAATTTATCATACCGCGCCGCAATCTCATCCTGTAGATAAACCCGCATCCTTGCCTCGGATACATTGGCGCTGAGGGGGATCTCGGTAGGCGCCGGGGTGCGGTTCCACAGAAAATTCCAGAACGCATTCCAAAACGGCTGGTTGACTCGCTGCAAATCTGCTGCGGTGAGCATACTGGTCAAATCCAGTTCAAAACCCAATTGGGCGGGTTTGATCTGGATGATCGAACCCTGGTAGTGAATCTCGATGGGGACGCCATAGGATTGTATCAACCGTTCGGCTGCTTCTTCCTGATCCAAACCGCCAACCGGTATATCAGCGATTTCCATTCCGATTGGAAAAGCGCTTCGAATCCGGCTGTATCGCACCAGCTCAATAACAGAAATCAGTACCGCAATGAAGATAAATCCAATAGAGGCCCATCTGATGAAGACGAGGAACCCGCCTCGTGAGTTAATCCTGCGCATAAGCAGGATTTTACCAGATTCTGGTAAATATTTATTTGCTCTGTTTGACAGCAGTCATTCGGCTGGTTATACTTAGTTATCATTCACAATGGAGGCCCGGCTTGAAAAAAGCTTTCATAACAGGAATAACAGGACAGGATGGCTCATATCTGGCAGAATTGCTGCTTTCAAAGGGATATGAAGTCCATGGATTAATACGGCGGGCAAGCACATTTAACACCCGCCGAATCGACCATATTTACCAGGACAAGCATAACGGCGAAAAAGTAAGGCTGTATCTTCATTATGGCGATATGTCGGCCACTGGCAACCTGGTAAATTTAATCTATTCAATCCAGCCAGACGAAATTTACAACCTGGCCGCTCAAAGTCAGGTTCGTGTCAGTTTTGACATGCCCGACTATACCAGTGATATAACGGGGCTTGGCACGATTCGCATATTGGAAGCTGTACGGACCAGCGGCATAAAAGCCCGTATCTATCAGGCTTCGTCCAGTGAGATGTTTGGCAATGCACCGGCTCCTCAAAATGAAGAAACTTCTTTCATCCCGCAAAGCCCTTATGCGGCTGCAAAAGTGTATGGCTACTGGGTCACCCGGCAGTATCGTGAAGGTTATGGGATCTTTGCATCCAATGGAATCCTTTTCAACCACGAGTCCCCGCGCCGGGGAGAAACCTTTGTAACACGAAAAATCACCCGCGCACTGGCAAACATCATTGCCGGGAAACAGCAATACCTGTACCTGGGCAACCTTGATTCCCGCCGTGACTGGGGTTATGCGCCTGATCACATTGCCGCAATGTGGAAGATGATGCAATATGATGAACCGCTTGATCTTGTCATTGGCACCGGCGAATCACATTCGCCGCGCGAGTTTCTGGCTGAAGCATTCGGTTACGTCAACATGGATTGGGAAAAATATGTAAAAATCGACCCGCGCTACTTCCGTCCAAATGAAGTGAACTACCTGCAGGCTGATTGGGAAAAGGCCCGTAAATTATTGAATTGGGAACCGCGCGTATTTTTCAAGGATCTGGTAAAAATCATGGTGGATGCAGACCTTGAATTGGCCGGTCTGCAATCTCCGGGGGAGGGCTCCGAAATCCTGAAGCGAACCCATGGTGAATGGCATCGCTGGGGCCAGCAAGTCATCAGCATGGATAAGTAATCCAAAGCGCTCCATCATCCCCACTGGTCTATTGCAGGAAGTTCCAGGGATTTACCCGCCCGTATACATCGCTTCTTAGCTCAAAATGAAGATGAGGCCCTGTGGAATTCCCGGTGCTGCCCATGCCTCCAATCAAATCACCCTGGTATACATACGAACCACACTGCACCAGATAAGTATCCAGATGTGCGTAGTACGATTGCCAGCCGTTACCATGATCGATGACCAACAAATTTCCATACCCGTAATCATTCCAACCAGCATACACCACCACACCCGAATCAACCGCGTAAATGCCATTTCCGATGGAGCCGGCAAAATCCAACCCGTAATGATTGATGCTCGGATCGTAATCGAACCCGGAAAGGTAGTGTTCGACTGTTGGCCAAATGAAAGTCCCATTGCCCACCGGGCCTTCATATACTTCACCACAGTATCCTGGACCGTAGGTTTTTGCAACGGCCGGATCGTCGCGGGTAATACGAGGTGCAATCCAATTGATCAATTCCCGTTTTCCGCCCTCGATAATTAACCATGTTCCGGGTGCGATATCAGGGTTGGCATAATCGCCGATCGTATCGGGGTTCAGGTTATTGCCCTTGTAATTGATAATGCTTTCCGGCGTTACACCAAAATATTCTGCCACGCCATTTAGGCCATCACCTTCATGCCATTCGTAATAGACACCATTCACCGGCAGGATGTTCAACTGCTGCCCCGGTGAAAGACGGTGCGGATCATCGGCCAGGGTATATAGATTCCCCCAGTAAATTGTTTCAGGAGCAAGATTGAACTTTTGTGCAATCCCGATGATCGTATCACCCGGTTGTACTTCATAGGTAATAATTTCATAACGGGGTTTTTCCGGGATAATGGTATGAAGCAGTACATCTCTTTGAATGCCCGATACAAAATAATTCTGCACTTGCATATCGTATAAGGGGACGCTGACCTGTGGAGTAGGTACACTGAGGGGACTTGCCGCTGTTTCTTTTGCAGCCTGGACAGTGATATTTTTATTCAGGTAAAAATTTCCCATTACCCAGGCCACCAGCAATACCAGGGTGATGGACAATAACCCGGTCCCCAGCTTGACAGATAATTCTCCCAGGCCTAATTGGAGGATACTCCCCCAAATCCTCATCAATTCCGGGCTGCGATGTGAGGTATTTGACTCCGGTTCGGTTTCAACTTCCTCCGGGTCGACGCCCGGATTGTCATCCTTATCCAAATTTTTATCTCGATCGATCAATTTTTTAACCTTTGTTCAGCGCATGATAACACAGGCAATTAAGCCGGTCAAGCCAGCTCCGAACAAACTGGCCTGGAAAGTATACCTCTCGAGTAAATCAATTTGAAAACGATGCTCTTTGGCTATCGTGATGTCTCAAAATAAAAAGTTGCTTTAGGGGTATTCCACCGGGTACACCCGTTTGGGATACAATTCACATTGAATGGATATTGATTTCCGAAACCCGAAAATATTCACCAACACGCCCGCGGATGGCACAAACCATGAATGAAGCTGAACAAAACAATTTGGTGCGAAAAATTGATGACATTCTGGCCAGCAAGGGTTTGTGGCTGGTCGTGGCAGAATCCTGCACGGGAGGCATGCTGGGGCATGTTATTTCAAACCTGCCGGGGATCTCGCGAACCTTTCTGGGTGGCGTCATCAGTTACGATAACCGGATCAAACAGAAGTTGTTGGGTGTACAGGAATTGACCTTGATCAACCATGGAGCCGTCAGCGCCCAGACTGCACATGAAATGGCGCACGGTGCCCGCGAAGCCTGTTCATCGGCAGATATCCCGCCGGATCGAATCATCGGCATCTCCGTCACGGGTATTGCCGGCCCGGATGGAGGATCGCCTGCCAAACCGCTGGGTTTGGTGTGGATCGGTGTTGACAGCGCCGGGGGAAGCGAATGCTTGCGATATACAGGAACAGGTGACCGGGTAGAAAACAAGCGGCAATTTGTTGAGCAGGCACTCCTTTTTTTACTGAGTCATCTGGAAAAAACCTTGGGGGAAAACCAAACATGCTACTTTACTAACGTCTGATCGTTATACATCGTTCCCCCTGATGATCAAAGTTTTATTAGAAGGATTTATCCTCAAGGAGCAGTTCCAGTAAATTGTATCGCCCCAATGTATGAGGTCATTAATAATTTCGGAAGGATTTATGTAATTCGATTATTCCGTGCCTTAATTCTTGAAAAGTAATTTTATTCTTAATTTCAAAAACATAAATATCTTGCATGAATTCATATTTTTCCTGAAATGCTTTATTGTCCAACCCGATGCTAAAATAACTAAATTCGTTAATCGGTTTTCTTCCAAGCCCACTACCTTTTCGAATCGTTTCTTCCTTGCGTTTCAGATTAATCAAGTATTCCGAATTTTCAGGATTAGTCAGCAATCTTTGAATTTTTTCATTCTGAGATAATACAACAATATCGTAAAGGTGTTTTGAGGCATCAGAATATTCTTTCCTCAGGTAATAAAATTCTGCAGCAAAAACTTTATCGATGAATATTCTTTCAAGTTTTATTGTTTCAACCCCAAGTCGATTCACACCAAACGATTTGATTAGGGTTTCTTTTTCGGCTTCGTCTGCAAGATCGAAGATCAATGGTGAAATATATAAAAGCTCATGAGGTTCACTTATCGTAAAAGATGTAGCCTCTATCTTGACTCGACCATACCTTTGTAATGTATCGCTTGTGGTTACTTCAACAACTGAAACGTAATCATAAATCGTCGTTATAGAATACTTCTTATCATCATTTCCCGGATCATCGATTTTCCTTGATAAGCAGGAATACTTTTTTGTTACCGCTTCTAACCTTTTTTGTGCCTGGCTCTGAGATGGGCAATCTTCAACCGATACAGTAAGATCAATATCTTCTGAAAACCGCCTGACTGAGCCTAGCGCTTTATAAAGAGCAGTTCCACCCTTAAAGTAAGCTGGTATTAATACCTGCTTTTCAGCAAGTTCCGAGAGCATTAGGGTAACATAGTAATCCTTTTCCAAGACTTCAGCCCTAATACCGGACCTCTCTGCCTGGGTAAGTAACACAGTTTGAAAAGCAGGTGTGTCTAAATGAAGTTTCATGCTAGCATTTGTCCATAGATTCTGCCAATTTTATGTACAGTACCCTTGCTATATATGCTTTCTGCATAACCGATTAATAATCTAAGATCTAATGCATTGTCATCAATAAATTTACGAAATAGCATTTCAGGATTGGGAGCATCCAGACCAATTTTTTCTTTATTTTCAATTGCATCCAACAATTGTAAATATCGATAATTTTCTTTTGTGACCTGAATTTTTGGCTTCTTAATTATGACTTGAAGTTTTTTATCAATTCTTTTCCCTCTATGTTTAAACACATTGGTAGCATACTCTTTATATTTTGGAATCTGAGTAGTTAAACCAATCTGGTTTAAAAAAGATGCACCGGTCTCATAACCAGTTATTTCTCCATTCTTGCTGATATATCGATCTCGATTTACTAGTGCAGGATTAAGTCTGGTTTTCCCAAAAACCGTATCCTCTGCCCGGTAATAAATACCCTTACGGTACCGTACCAAGTCACATGTATTAGCAATGCGAGGTAAGTTTACATTAACCAAAGTTTTTGCCTGGCGTATGTCCAAGTTAAAGTGCGCAGCCAGGTGGAATGCAATATCAGCCGTATAGATGGGTATATTAGATGGCAAATGGCACACATGATCTGTAATAAATTGTTTGTAGCCTTTTTGTTTCATTTTTACCTTTTTGTTATTATTATATGATATTTTATAGTAAAATGCAATATTATAATAACATCACTATTAAGAACTAATACAGAAAGAAATAGAAAAGAAAACTGGAAAGAAATATTTATGAATAAGCGACAAATACATAGGGGCTGTCTGAAATACGACAGCCCCTATGTATTGATTAGCACATTTCGAATAACCGCATTCGCCTACTTTAGATTGCTGTGCAGCCGCGCCCGTTCTTCCTCAATAATCTTTTCATCCAGTTTCTCGAACAACGGTTCGGGTGTCTGCAACCTGGCGCCTGCTTTTAGATTGCTGGGCTGCCAACATCCTGTTGCCTTGCTGGCGTCATAAGACAGGACGTTATGTTCGCCCAAATCGTCCTTAACAATCTGTGTAAATTGAGACCCAAACAGAAGATTTTCATAACCCAGCATGGCATGCAGCTTTTCACTGCTGAAAGGAATGAATGGCGCAAACAAAACTTTCAATGAATCGATTGCTTTCAAGGCAGTAAAGACTGTTCGGGCAGCGGCAGCACGATCTGTCTTGATCGTTTTCCAGGGAGCCGCCTGATCAAGATAGCGGTTGACTTCGGTCGCCAATCTCATCACTTCATTCAAAGCAGAGCGCAAGCGCACAGCTTCCAGTTCTGTAGAAACCGTCTCAAAGCCCTTTTCGATCAACCCCAACAACTCCAAATCGGCAGGTAATAATTCCCCCGGTTCGGGAACGACCCCGTCCCAATTCTTGTAGGTAAAGGAAATGACACGATTTGCCAGGTTCCCCCAGTTGGCAACCAGCTCATCATTATTGCGGTGGTAAAAATCATTCCAGTCCCAGTCCGTGTCTTTGCTTTCCGGCATATTGACCGTCAAATAGTACCGCAAGGTATCCGGGGCATAACGGGTCAGAAAATCCCGCCCATAGATGGCCCAATTGCGGCTGCCGGAAATCTTTTCACCTTCCAGATTCATAAACTCATTGGCAGGCACATCATACGGCAGGATAAATGGTTCCGGATTTGTCTCACCCATCAACCGGTCGAATTCGGTACCGCAACCGATCAATTCGGCCGGCCAGATGATGGCATGGAACGGGATGTTGTCTTTGCCGATAAAATAGTAAGCGCGTGTTTTAGTATCTTTCCACCAGGTTCGCCAGGCTTCCGGAACATTATTCAATTTACCCCATTCGATGGTAGCAGAAAGATACCCGATGACTGCCTCGAACCAGACGTATAGACATTTCCCCTTCCAGTCGTCAAGCGGAACCGGAATGCCCCAATCCAGGTCACGGGTTATCGGGCGGCCGTGCAAACCTTCCGTTCGCATTTGCCCAAGGCTTTGCCGAACCACATTGGGGCGCCAAAAATCAGCGCCCATTTCGAGATATTTTTCAACCTGCGGCTGCAACTTGCCCAGATCGAGATAATAATGTTCGGTCTCACGCAACTCCGGCGTACTGCCATCGATTTTCGAGCGCGGTTCGATCAGCAGGGTAGGATCCAACAGATTCCCACACCGGTCACATTGATCACTGCGGGCTCCCTTGTAACCACAAATATAGCAGGTGCCTTCCACATAACGGTCAGGTAAAAATCGTTCCTGGCTGGTGGTATACCATTGAAGCTCTGTATGGGTATAAAGAAAACCATTATTTAGCAATGCCAGAAAGATTTTTTGCGAGACGTCATAATGGTTGGAGGTGTGCGTACTGGTGAAAAGGTCATAAGTCAGCCCCATTTGCTGAAACAAATCCAAAAAACTTTCGTGATAACGCTTGTATACTTCTTCCGGCGTGCTGTTTTCCGCTTCAGCCCTTACTGTGATCGGCGTCCCATGCGCATCCGAACCGGACACCATCAATACCTGTTTGCCGCGCATGCGATGATAGCGTGCCGCGATATCCGCAGGTAAATATGAACCGGTCAGATTGCCAACGTGTGCCTCTGCATTGGCATAAGGCCAGGCAACTGCAATAAGGACTGCTTCAGACATCTTCCACCTCACTAAATCAGAGTTGCCTGTATTTTATCCCAAATTGGCCCTTCAAACACCCCGTTTGGGACTGCCTTGATAGCAAACCGATGGTTGTATTTATGAAAATGAAGTTTCCATGATAGAATCGCTTCACATTTCCCATTTTTCCAGGACACATAACTTGTTTGAACGGCTAAAAAATCTTCGCGGCGACTATCCGAGCCAGTTTTGGCTGATCTTTTTGGGCAATTTGATCAGCACCATTGGCATGAGCATGATTTGGCCATTCATGGTGGTTTATGCCAGCGAGAAGCTGGAGCTGCCTTTGACAGCGGTGGCCGGCTTGATGACGATCAACTCCGCCATGTCCCTGATTGCATCCTTTGTCGCCGGTTCACTGACGGATCGAATTGGCCGGCGAATTGTCATGATTGTCGGGATGACGCTGCACGGGATTGTATATTTCTTTTTCATTTTCGCCGATTCGCTTTCTTCGTTTATCATTTTGATGGCAGTCAGCGGTTTCATCAGTCCCATCTACCGGGTGGGGGTGGATGCGATGGTGGCCGATCTTATCCCCAGCGAAAAACGGGTGGACGCCTATGCACTCCTGCGAATGGGCAATAATGTCGGTGTCGCCCTCGGCCCGACCATCGGCGGTTTCCTGGCCGCAGTCTCGTACTCCATCACTTTCGGCTGCGCTTCTGCCGGGTTACTCCTGTACGGCCTGCTGACCTTCCTGTTCACCAAAGAGACCCTGCCTGCCCGCACCGAAGCAGCCCCAAGAGAACGATTTGGTGGTTACGGTAAAGTAATAAAGGATCGTGTTTTTATTTCCGTCACTTCGGCCTTTACCATCAGCACCATTGGCTCTTCCATGGTTTTTGTCCTCCTGTCCGTGTATACCAAAGGGCAGTTCGGCATTCCTGAAAATCAATTTGGTTTTATCATGGCTGCCAATGCCGGGATGGTCGTTCTGTTTCAGGTGTTGGTCACCCGCATCAGCAAACGGTTCAATCCATATAACGTGATGACGATTGGCGCGTTGTTTTATGCCCTGGGGGTTGGAAGCATGGCGCTGGGCAACGGTTTTTGGGATTTCATGATCAGCATCATCGTCATGACCGTCGGCGAAATGCTGCTGGTGCCAACAACCTCCACCCTGGTGGCAAACCTTGCCCCGCCTGATATGCGCGGGCGTTACATGAGCCTGTATGGCTTAACCTGGGGGATTGCGTCAGGCATTGGCCCTTTGCTGGGCGGATTTCTGAATGATAACATTGCGCCGGTGGCAATTTGGTATGGCGGCGGTCTGATCGGTCTGGTCAGCGTGGTTATCCTGGCAGTACTGGCAGCCAGGCATCAAGAAACCGCACCCCACAGTGGAACTCTCTAAAAACCCCCGTTTACCCTCTTTTTCGATGCCTGTTCCGGTCTCAGCAGCTTTCTGCGCCGCCTGTTGATGACCGGTGCAGCCAATTTTCGGATCAAATATTTGGCATAGATGATCGAAAACCACGAGCCACCATCGCGGCGATGTACACGCAGCATCTCCGGCCAGCAGCGGGCATCGGCGGTGATCGTTTTGGCTTCACCGTGCAGCCTGAAATTCGCCCAGACACGCGGAACATATAACAGCGGAGCTTCCCGTGCCAGGCGCACCCACAGGTCATAATCCATCGCGAAATAGAAATCCGGGTCAAGCGGTCCAACTTTTCGCCATAAATCGCCCCTGAAAAAAGCAGCCTGTTGGGGAATATGCACATACCCGCGCTGCAAACGGGCATAATCAGTCTGGTGGGCCGGGAACTTGCCCCGCACAGCCCCGGTTTCATCGATAAAATTGGTATCACCATAGACCATGCCCAGGGAAGGGTCACTGGAAAGGATTTCAACCGCCTCTCGCACTGCACCCGCTTCGTAAGTATCATCGGAATTAATCCAGGCCAGGATGTCTCCTTTTGCCTGCCCAAAACCCTTGTTGATGGCATCGGTTTGACCCCGGTCTTTCTCTGAAACCCATCCCGTCAGACGCTGCTCGTATTTTTTGATGATCTCCAGGGAACCATCCGTGGAACCGCCGTCGACGATGAAATATTCGATATTCGGGTAATCCTGCTCCAAGACAGAAAGGATGGTGGCTTCCAGGAATTTAGCCTGGTTGAAAGATGGCGTGACGATACTTACCAGCATAACTTGACAGCTCCTGAATTTTTGACCAGTGCCCGGTATGGATCGGTTTCGATCAAACCGGTTTGTTCGAGCGGTTTTTTCAGATCATAAATTCGATAGCGTTCATCTTCATAAAAAATCGTGAAATGGGAATCGAGATACTCCAAAACCAACGGCTGGGTTTCCATCGTTTTGAAATCCGAGAGGATAAAATACTTTTTACCGGCCGCCCGGTTCTCAAACAATGCCTCCACTTCCTGCTCATTCATGGAGGAGATCATTACACCATCCATTTCCGAAACCCAATATTCAGGAAGGATGAACCCGTAATAATACAACGCTGCACCGTAATCATCCATCAGGCCGATGGTTTTTGTACCGGCCCCTCCCATTTCAGCGCTCAACTCGGCCAGAAGAGTGGACTCACTCCGGTAATCCTCCCGCTTCAGGGTGGAGCGTGCTTCCCAAAGACAAAGCAGTGCCGCGGCAAGCATAATCAATGTGATCCCGATTGTACCTGCCCGGACGGGGTTGGCCTTGCGGATGGCTGCAAACAGGCTGTTTGCAGCAGCTCCAATCCCGACTGCGATCAAAGGAAAAACCGGCAACTGGTAATAATTGTGCGTGGAAATGTGATGCGCAAATGCAAACCCGTAAAGGACGTATCCAATGCCATAACCGGTCAGGATCGTTTTCAGGGATGATTTTGGGATCAACAAAAGCCCCAGCAGTGAGAGAATGAAGATCGGCAGGCCAATGGTATCCTGGATCATGTTGCTCCAGCGGATATAGAAACCGGCATCCACCCACAATTCCGGGAAAAACCGCTCCGAGTACTGCCCGGCAAGCGACCCGCTGATGAATATCCCATACAGGTTATACACTGCCGCCGGAAGGATTGCCAGGATGCCGATCACCCAAACCTGACGGTTCCTGATCATTTGCCGAAATCCGCTACCAGCCCATGCCAAAGCGATGAATGCGATTGGAAGGAAGAACACAGCCACCTGTTTTACCAGGATGGCCGCTCCCATCAGCAGCCCTGTCACAATTGCCATCTTCCATGTGGGTCTTTCCTGCCAGCGATCCATGGCCCGGATTGAAAAAATACACAAAGATACCATCAACGGGTCAGGCTGAAACGAACGGCTTGCATAGACTCCATACGGGACCAACAGGAAAAGTCCAAGCCCAACGATGCCCCCAGCAAAGCCAAGGTGCTTTTTGGTCAGCAGATACAATGGCACACCGCCAGCCAGCCAGAACAAAATGGCATACAGGCGGGGGATCCAGAGTGCGTCGCTTTTCACCAGCAGAAAGGTTGCCGCGGTGAGATATTCAAAAATGGGGGGTTCGATTCGTGCTTCCGATGCTTCCTGGGCGCGGATCAGGGGTATCTCCTCTTCAGGATATTGCCCGCCCCATCGTTCGTACAGGCCGCGCGCAATGACGGCCGAATGGTACTGCCGGGTGGGGTGAAAATCCATCGGCAGGTCTGTCAGGTCGTATAACCGGATGCCCAATCCCGCGCAAAATAACAGAACGACCAACAAGTTCTGAAGTACTTTAGTGGATATCCGCTTGTTTTCTCTCTCCGCCATGAATCATTCCCTGGGTGAGTCAAGATTATAACATTCCTGAATCAGGCATCTAATGATTTTTTCAATCGGCATTAATAAAATTCATCTGAATTGATTATATAATACACTCACTTATGCCCTCCATCCAAAAAGCGTACGCGAAAGATTTTGAGCTCATCTATCCGCTCATGCAGGAATTCAACAACCCGCTGCTCGATGAAGCAGACTGGCGGGCTCTTTTCGCCCCGCATTGGCCTGCTCCACAAGATCATTTTGGATATTATATAGAAGATGACGGCCGGGCAGTCGGTTTTTTGGGAACGATTTTCAGCCAGCGGATGATCAACAACCGGCTGTATAATTTTTGCAACCTGTCCACCTGGATTGTCAAGGAAGAATACCGCGGCATGAGTCTGATGCTGCTGTTTGAGGTTTTGAAGCTGAAGGACTATACCATCACCAACTTCACGGCTTACCGGGTGGCATCCATCCTTAGAAAATTTGGTTTTACCGAACTGGCTGTTTCCGTGGATGTCTTTTTACCCCTCTTCAACCCGGCCGGTTTGGTTTCCGGTATCCGGCTGTATAGCGATCCGGCTGATCTCACCTCACGATTGCAGGGCGATTCCCTGAAAATCTATCAGGAACATGCCGGGCTGAAAGGTCGCTACGAGCTGTTGGAAAAGGGCAGCGATCAATGTCTGCTCGTTTTCGACGTGGTCAAAAGAAAACACCTGCCCGTGGCGCGCATACAGCACATCGGCAACCCGCAATTCTTTGCCCATCAGGTCAACCGGTTCGCCCATTCCTTTTGTCGGAAGAACCGGTTAGCCGGCATTTTCGTACCGGAAAATCTACTCAAAGGGAATTCAACGCACCCGGCAATGGTCATTCCCCAACGGCAAACGCAGTTGTATCGATCCGCTGATCTGTGCGCTGAAGATATCGACTCGCTCTACTCCGAATTGCAGATCCTCGGTCTGCAAAATTGATGCATGAAAAATATCGGAATCATTGCAAATGACCCTGACAACCCGCTTGAAATTAACCCTCTCCCAGGTCGTAAAACCCGTTTACGGGGGCATCGGGCACATCCTGATGTTCCACCGTGTCACGCCGGTGCCGCCGGTGCGGGTGAAAGGGCAGTCCCGCCTGGAAGTCACACCGCAAAGGCTGGAAGAAATCATCCATTTCTTTCAGACGCGGAATTATGATTTTATCTCCCTGGATGAACTGCATACCCGTCTGATAAATCCCTCTGGCTCCGGCGGGAAAAACAGGAAATTTGTTGCGTTTACCTTTGATGACGGGTACGTCGATAATCTCCTTTATGCTTACCCGTTGTTCAAACGACACAACGTGCCATTTGCGATTTACGTGGCAGCCAGTTTCCCCCAGCGGGAAGCGGTTCTTTGGTGGTACCTTTTGGATGATTTAATCCTGGCCAACGATCTGCTCACCTTTGATTTTTTTGATGGCCCGTTGATCCTCGAAACCCGCAGCGATGAACAAAAAATCCAGGCTGCGCGGATTTTGCGGGCCCGCCTGAAATTTACCTCAAAACAACAATACCCGACGCTGCTGGATGCCATTTTCACAAAACACGGCATCGATCTGCTGGCCAAAACAGAACAGCTTACCCTTTCCTGGGAACAAATTCAGCAGCTCAGCAGTGATCCCCTGGTGACCATCGGTTCCCATTCACTACATCACTTCCCCCTCAAAATTCTGTCCGAAGAGGATGCCAGGGAGGAAATCATGGCATCGAAATCGCTGTTGGAGCAAAAAGTGGGAAAACCGGTCGAACATTTTGCCTACCCGTACGGAGAGCACAGAGAGGCCGGGCTGCGCGAGTTTGAGCTGGCGCGTCAATCCGGGTACAAGACGGCCGTTACCACCCGCTTTGCCAACCTGTTTCCCGGGCATGCCGGCCATCTGGAGGCCTTGCCACGCTTTGATGCCCCCGCGTTAAGCGATCAGGATTGGGTTCTGGCGATCAACGGTCTGCTTCCCTTACGCCACAACCGCTTCAAACGCATCGTCACCGAATGATTTCGCCGATGCGGCCCAATTCCTGCCAGAATGGGCAGGCCTGGGCTGTGCTCCAGATCAACTGGAAAAACAGTATTATCCAGGTTGCCGTTTCGATGATCGGGACAAGACGGAAAAACCGGGCTGATATTTGGCCGGTTTTCAACAGATTGCGGCCGGCCTCTGCCAGGCCAAAGAAACCGGAAAACAAAGGTAGCATGGTGGGCAGCCAGTAGTGGTAATTCTTAATGGCTGAAAAGAAGGTCAGATAAAAGGCACTCATCACCACCCACCCCAGCAGAACCCCATTGACCAGCCGGTGATCACCCCACACAGACCCCGCCACCACCGAGATAAACAGAAAAATCAGGACAAATCCCATCCCATAAGGTTCCTGTAAAAAGGGAGTGGTGGCAAGAATTCCTTTTTGATAAACCCCTTCCGGATCCGGTTCATCGTATCCTTCCTGAACCTCCCCCGCCTTTTCTTCCATAATTTCCAGCATACGGCCGCGAGCATCCTGAACAAACAGGAACGGGTTTGTAAAAATGATTGTGCCAAACATCACGATTAGAAAAGCGCCGGATACGATGACTGCCTTTTTGATAGTCAGCACTTTCTTCAACAGGCCGTACAAAATATATCCGCCTATGCTGAGCACGAAGAAAAAGCCAAATAATTTGATGGCCGATGCCAGTCCGCAGAAAAATGCTGCCAGGAAAAAATTATGCTTGTATTTATATTGATCCCGATCCAAAAAGAAGATCGTCAATGTAACGCACAGCACTACCAGCGCATCCGGATGCCAGAAACGCCGGTTGTAATGCACAACTCCCGCCAGCAGCAGCATCGCCAAAAACAGGGCAACGGATTTTCCTTTTGACCGGAAGCGTGTCTGCAGGTAAGTCAGGATCAAGGCGCTGAAGATCATGGGCAGGACGGAAATCAGTTGGCGGAGCAGCAGTAGATTGATCTGGGTGAGTTTCGAGAAATCGGCCCCCGCAATCAGGCGAACCGGCAGGACCGCCAGCATGGAAAAGAAATAAAATGGATATCCATAATGGTAATCTTCATAGATAAAAAAGTGGTATACGGTGGCTTCCATCGTCTCGCCCGGCGTCAACATCCAGACGACATAGGGATAGGTGATATTTTCATCGCCCCCATTCAATGAAAATACATGAGGGTTCCACGCCTCCAGGGCATTGGGGATCATAAAAGTTGCAAAGTATATCGCTCCGATGACCACGAGCAGCCGGAATGTGCTTTTCTGCACCGGGTTTGCGTTTTTCCATCGTGAAGTGATTTTTTGCCATGCCAATGACAGGCCTTTTCGGGTTCTCTCCCAATGGATGACGGCCAGGGCCACATCGCATTGCAGCATAACCAGCATTCCCCAAAACAAAACCCAGCGCAAGGCCGGTGGGATGAAAAGATAACTGAATACCCATCCCCCAAAAAAGAATATCGAAAGAAATGAGAGTGACAGAAGCGTTATGAAAAGACGGCCGTCGCGCGCAAGGAAATGATCCAGCCGGGAAAACAGCTTCTGCGCTTCCTGCGGGGCAGACCAGGCGCGAAGAAGCGCGGATAGCAGCAGAATCTCAATGGCAATGATGGCAACCAGCAAAATCCGCCGCTGTGGAGAAATATCCAGCAGCCCGCCATCCCCTGCCTTGAAAACCAACAGGGTAATGACACCCATCCCCTCCAGGAAAGAAAGCAGCAGGAAGGATTTGAATATCTTGTTTTTCATCGCAGGTTGCCAGAATGATTGATAATTACTGTTTTTCCGTTCTTAGAAAAGCGGAGACATTTCTGTACAAGTCCGGTTGATTTTTGCGTCTTTTCCTCAAACGATTTGCGTAGTATGTCTCTTTTAATTTACCCAAACCCACCAGGCTCAAGAATGAAAACAGAATACGGTTGATTTCCGGCAGTGCCGTGGCAGGGCGGGCCCAAAAACAGCGCAGGTAATCCCGCAAGGCTCCGCTGGCATCACCGGCATCCAGCAGATACCGGGCGCTGATGCGGTGAGCACCTGCCCAGACCCTGTGCGAATCCTTTTCCAGAATTTCCTGAAGCAGGGGTTGTGTCTTCATCCATTCGACAATTTTGTAGGCATCCGCTCCGAAATGTGCACCGGTGGCCACATTTTTCGCTCCGGCATGATAACGGGCGGCCGCGGCCAATCCAGGTAGATAGCGCATGGGGGCAAGTTGTATCATCTTCAGCCAGAGATGTATATCCATCAAATAATGCAGCGTATTATTCAGATAGCCAGCCTGTTCCAGAATTTCACGGCACATGAACACGCCCGGCTGGGAGATGATCTCAAACCCGGCCAGATCCTCGATACCCCACTGTTGAAACCGCATGACATTAAAGATGTCGCCATGCTGGTCTATCGATAAAACATCCCCGTAGATAAAACCCATTTCCGGGGTCTCCTCAAACGCATTGACCATACGGGTGACCGTATCCGGCAGCAGCAAATCATCGGAATTCAGCCATCCAATGATCTCTCCCGTGGCATGCATCCAACCCTTGTTGACTGCTTCAGACTGCCCTTTGTCCGGCTCGGACACCCACCAGGCAATCCGGTGCTCATACTTGCGGATGATTTCCACGCTGTTGTCTTTGGAAGCTCCATCCACCACGATATATTCGATATTGGGATACGTCTGCGACAGCACAGACTGGATCGTTTGCTCCAGAAACTGTGCCTGGTTGTAAGACGGTGTAACGATGGAGACTTTCGGTTTATAGTTCATGCAAATAATTACGAACTGAACAGACTCTCATAAGGGACTTTTCGGAAGACGGTCAGCTTTCCTCCCACCGTTGCATCCAGCACCTCGCGGCCGTCGGCTTCATAGGTTTTCCTGGCTAACCGGTAGGCATCTTCCCAGGCGATGAGATCAGGGAGCTGCCAGCGGAAACCCTTGCCAAAATAACCCGGGTGGAAGTGATGAATATCCTCACCCTGTGAAATCACGGTGGAGTTGGGTGCACCAGTCTGGCTGCCGTAATTATGATCCACGCCGATCACAATGACCGTCTTGAAGCCAAGGTGATAGGCCAGCTGCAGTGCCACGTTGGTAACTGTGCCGCCTTCCCAAACCCGGCCGGACACATCTTTGGAAAATTTTGGCCCCGTATAGGTGGTGTAGAGGAAATGAATGTTTTCAGCATTTTGCAGCCACTGATGCGCGCGCCATCCAAAAAAGCAGGGCATCTTCAAGGCCATCAATTCCTCACGGGATTGCTCGATGACCAAATCATTGACCGAGAGGAAATAGGTGGTTTCAAAACCCATCTCCGGAAACGCCAGGAAAAAGCGGTTCATGCCAATGGTAGTCTCCCCGCGCAGTTTGCTCAGATCGGTGTTGCGCAGCGAGGGTCCGTTACCGATGATA
>JAJFTV010000124.1 GCA_021372725.1 Chloroflexota bacterium
TCGTTTATAACAAACGTTTCAAGAAATGATAAAAGACGCATCCATATTTTGAATACCGCTTTTATAAGCGGTTATTAATGCAGACGGCAATATGATGGAAAGCATTGTGCGGGCGCAGGTGGACAACCTGATGTCCTACCAACGTCAACTTGTTGACGAGAACAACTTATATAGGCAACTATTTCGAACGGCAGGTGGATTACGTTATAGATTCAATCACCGGCCAGTTGGTGAGCCGGGAATTCACCTACCGCAAGTACTTCTATGCCGGGAGTACGCGTATTGCCATGCGGCTGTATGACCACATAAATTGCTGTTAGAAAAAGAAAAACAGGACTTTTCGGACAGCCACCCATCCACGAACAGGGTTGGTTGTATAATGTTTGTCTTGTACGCAAGTGTGTGCGCGCTACAAAACAGGACAGGAGTATTTTTGATGGATATTCATAAACTGGATCGAATTTTCAAACCACAAAGAATCGCCTTGATCGGCGTCACCATGAACCCCAACAGCGTGGGCGGCAAGGTGCTCACCAACCTGATCAGCGGCGGCTTCCGGGGCGTGGTTTATCCCGTCAACCCGGATTACGAGGCCGTACTGGGCATTCAATGCTACCCGGATGTCAACAGCCTGCCCAAAACCCCTGACCTGGGGATCATTTGCGCCGGCGCCGAAAAGGTGTCCGAGCTTGTCCATGCTTGCGGTGAGAAAGGCATCCTGGGGATTATCATCATGTCGGCCGGCTTCAAAGAGGCAGGTAAAGAAGGTGCCGAGTTGGAAAGAAAAGTAAGGGAGGAATTGGCCCGTTATGAGGGGATGCGAATTATCGGTCCCAACTGTCTGGGAGTGATCGCACCCAGGATGAACCTGAACGCCTCCTTTTCCACCGGCATGCCGCGTGCCGGCAATGTGGCTTTTATCTCACAATCCGGCGCTTTGGGCACTTCCGTGCTCGATTGGGCTGCCCAGGAAAAGATTGGCTTTTCCTATTTTGTCTCGATCGGCAACACGCTCGATGTGGATTTCGGTGATCTGATTGACTATTTCGGCGAGGATGAACAAACCAAGGCCATGATCCTGTACATCGAATCGATAACCGATGTACGCAAGTTTATGTCGGCGGCGCGCCCGTTTGCCCGCAATAAACCTATCATCGTCTACAAGGCCGGCCGGTTCCCCGAATCGGCGCAGGTGGCGGCATCCCATACCGGCGCCATGGCCTCGGAGGATGCGGTGTACGATGCGGCTTTTCAGCGCGTGGGGATGGCGCGCGTTTTCAACATCGGCGATATCTTCAATGTGGCCGAGTTGATCGGCCGCAACCGCAGCCCCAAGGGGCCTAATCTGGGTATTGTCACCAATGCCGGTGGGCCGGGCGTGATGGCCACCGACGCCCTGATTGCTGCCAACGGAAAGCTGGCGGAGTTGTCGGAGGAGACCATGCAGGCGTTAAATGAGCTTCTTCCACCTATGTGGTCGCATGGCAACCCGGTGGATGTACTGGGTGATGCGCGTGCCAAGCGACTGGCCAAGGCGGCCGAACTGGTTGCGAAGGATAAAAGTGTGGACGCTGTGCTGGTCATTCTGACACCTCAGGCCATGACCGATCCGACCGCCAGCGCCAGGGCGATTGCCGGGCTGCTGGAAACCACCTCAAAACCTATCCTGGCCGCCTGGCTGGGCGGTGAGAGCATGGTGGAAGGTATGCGCATCCTTAATGAGGCGGGTGTGTCTGCCTATGATACGCCGGAGCAGGCTGTCAGTGCCTTTATGACCCTGGTCTCTTACGGCCGCAATCTGGAAGCACTTTACGAAACCCCACGCGACATTCCGGTCGATCTGCCCCTGGACCGCACCCCTTTGCACAAACACTTCACCGAGAAATACTTCCGGGCCAGCAGCGTGCTGTCCGAGGATGCCTCCAAAGAATTACTCGAAGGCTACGGCATCCCCACCACCTACCCGCACCCGGCCAGAACGGCGGACGAAGCTGTGCAGCACGTCGAAAAGATCGGCTACCCGGTGGTGCTGAAGATCTGGTCACCGGACATCACCCACAAGACAGACGTACACGGTGTGGAGCTGGATCTGCGCGACCCCGACATGGTCCGGCGGGCATTCTCCCGCATCATGGACAATGTTCACAGCCGCCGCCCGGATGCCCGTATCGAGGGCGTGACCGTGCAGCGCATGGTGCAGAACAAGAAAGCCATCGAGTTGATCATCGGCATCAAAAAGGACAAGGTCTTTGGTACAGTGATCATGGCAGGCATGGGAGGCACCGGTGCCGAGCTGTTTGCCGACCGCTCGCTGGGCTTTCCCCCGCTGAATGAAAACCTTGTGCGCCGCATGCTGCAATCGCTGAAGATCTGGCCGCTGCTGAACGGCTACCGCGGCAGCCAGCCGGTCAATATGGAACGGCTAACCGAAGTACTGATCCGGCTATCCTACCTGGCAGCAGATTACCCTGAAATTGTCGAACTGGATATCAACCCGCTGCTGGTTTCACCGGATGAGATCACCGCTCTGGATGCGCGTATTGTGGTGGATCCGGATCTGGTGGGGAAGGAAGGCAAGCCCTTTAGCCATCTGGCGCTGCACCCATACCCGGAGGAATATGTCAAAAAAGCTGTCTTGCCGGGCGGGCAGGAGATCACCCTGCGCCCGATCAAACCGGAGGATGAGCCACTCTGGCTGGCATTTCTTGCCAGTTGTTCGAAAGAGTCGATCTACTCCCGCTTCCGGTATGCTTTCCACTGGGATTCGCACGACGTTGCTACGCGCTACTGTTACATCGATTACGATCGCGAAATAGCCATTGTCGCTGAAATGAATGCCAACGGGCAGCGCCAGATTTTGGGGATCGGCCGCCTGATTGCCGACCCGGATCACGAAACGGTCGAGTATGCGGTATTGATTGCGGATGCCTGGCAAGACAAAGAGCTTGGCAGCATGTTGACGGATTACTGCATGGAAATTGCCGGCGGCTGGGGTCTGCGAAAAGTCGTTGCCATTACCACCACCGACAACTATCGTATGCTTTCCGTGCTGCGTAAACGCGGCTTTGTGACCACCAATCAGGATGAGGGATCTGAAGTTTTTATGGAGAAGGATCTTTCCGAGCCGCTGAAATAACCCAGTTGGAGCAGGGCGTTGCGAACAGGTTCTTCACCGCCCTGCAGCACCTCAACGGTGGTCGGGTTCAATACCTGACCCAAAAACCGTTTGGCTGGAGTTTTCATCAATTCGACCAGGATTTCAGGCTGATCGACTTGCAGCAGTGTGGCAGTGATCAGCCTGGTCTGCAATCCGACCTTTTCCCAGCGCGACAGTGTCTGCTGAAAGGCCGGCGGAATGCCGCCCGAGGCATGCTTTTTGAGGATACTCAGCAGGTGATGCACACGCAGACCCTGGTCGGCGGCTTTTTTAAGCGACAGGTCGGTCACCCGATAAATATACTGCCCGCCTTTTCTGTTTTCCCATTCACCGAAGCGGGCAGCCTGGTAGCGTATGGAGCGCGGGGTAAGGGGGGTGGCGCGCATCCGGCCATCCATGTTGATCAAAAGCGGAGCATCTTCGACGGCCAAACCATCCGGCGGGCTTCTATGCCATAAATTCTTCGCCCAGGCTGATAAACGGAAGGCAGAGGGCTGGGTCACATGAGATGACATGGCCATCTCATGTGACCTTGTCTTTTCAGTGGGATTGGCCAGATCCAGCAGCCCCAGCCAGTGCATGGGGCCGCACAGGATAAAACGGATCAAATTGCCTTCCACCTTGTCCCACGAGCTTCTGCCCTTCAGGTATGTACCGCCGGATTTCTCCTGGATAAACCACGAGTCATAATCGCCGCCGGGCCGCTGAAAATCGGGGTGGTGCTCCTTGATGGCTGCAACAAATGCCTCCAGACTCCACCAGGTTCCCTCTGCCAGGTTGCTGATCACCTCCAGGATAAAACGGCGGGTTTCGAGAGGATAATTCTGCCAGGTTCCTTCGAAACGCAAATGGGGCAGCATTCTCAGTTCGTTGATCTTTTGGCTGTTGAACCAGGTCTCAACCAACCGTGCCAGAGTCAGGCCGCGCTCTTCCTCCAATATCTGACGGACCGCTTCAGGCTGCAATTGCAGGTCTGTTTCGATGGTTCCACTGCTCTTGAGCAAATCGACCAGGAAAACGGTCGGGATTTCCAGAAATTCTGCCGGAATTTCAGCGGGAGACATACCCATCCGCAGCCCAGACAGCAGCGTGCAGATGTCATCCAGGATGTGATCATTGGCAGGGTTGACCAGGGCACATTCTTTGGGAGACGCCGGGCGTCCGAAGACTCTCTCACTTCCGGTGGAGAGCATGATCATAAAAGGCACCAGATCATCCGGGATGTAGGCATATTCCTGCGATGTGCCGTCCAGGTCGAAGAATTCCTTGCCGATCAAGCCTTTGTACCACAGCACCTCGACTGCCGATTGCGGGTACAGATCGGGGCGCTCGCGGTCACGCTTTGCAGCGCCCATGGAACGCAGCTCACCATGCCGGCTGGTAAACTGTGACCAGGCAATGATGCCGTCATTTTCCAGCAGATCCTGCAGTGCCTGGGTGGCATTTTGCGGCAGCGCGGCAATCATCTCTTCCACAATTTGCGGGTTCAGCATTGATTTTGCCAGCATCTGGGCCAGGCCGGGGGTGTCGGGGGCTTGAATCGTGAAACCCCAGGCATCAGCAATCATTTTTAGATAACCGGGGTCGGCGTTGTACAAGGTATGTAATAAATCGATCATGATAATTCGTAAAAAGTTTCTATTTTCAAGGGATGATCGAACTGATTATACTTACTTTATGGGGTTTTTGAGCCGTTTTACGGCTAAATTTACAAATCAAATAAAGGTGTGTGCAGCGGATCCAAAACTTTGAACCCTTTTTCAATACCCTCATGTGGGTACAACCAAATTGCAGTTTCCTGTTTGACAACGCAACCTATCCTTGCAGAAGTGATAGTACGCGCAACATAATATATCCTATAATGGCTGATAATCTTGCATTTCATGGAATGGGATGATGATGGAGTTTCGTGGAGATCTGAAGGATTTTTCGATTGCCCAACTGCTGAACCTGATCCATTTGACCCGTAAGACCGGTACCCTGTATGGGGATATCGCAGACAAACGGGCGCGGCTGGTGTTTGCAGATGGAATGCTCACCTATGCCCGCATGGAAACAGGAAAAGCAGACCTGTCCGAGATTCTCGCCTACAACGGCCAGATTGATTTTTCCCGCCGGCGCATGATCAGGGAAAAGATGGAAACCAGGTCTGAGATGGAATTGGGGTTGGAGCTGGTGATGGAAGGTGTCCTCACCTGGCAGGCTGTTCTGGACAGCATCCGTCAATATTCCACTACCGTCGTTCGGCAGATGTTTACCTGGAATGAGGGAGTGTTTGAATTCAGGCCGGATGAGATGGCACCGGAGGGAAAAATCCTGCTCAATTTGCCGCTGGATGAGCTTATCACGGAAGGAATCAACAATCTAACAGAGCAGGAGCAATTGCAAAAAGAAATCCCCGACCTGGATGTGGAACTGATCTTTACGGATCAACTGGAATCCGCTGCGGCGCAGATCAACCTGAGCGGGCAGGAATGGCAGGTGATCTCCAATGTCAACACCCACCATACGCTGGCCGGTATTGCCCGGGAGACCAAAATGAACGAGTACGAGGTCCGCCGCGCAGCTTTACGGTTATTGCAGGCCGGCATTTTGCAGATTCGCACACAATCGGATATGATCAATCCAGCAGAAAAAACAGAAGAAAGCAGGAAGATAGGGAGCAAAATAAAAAAGCTCGTGCGACAAATAAGACACAAGTTTGATCCAAAATAACCGACTACGGCAAGAAACTTGCAATAGTATTCATGCTGTCAGTGATTATTTTGAGGTGAAAAATAAACATGATCGATCATGCAGAAGATTTACCAACAACCCTTGAAATCTGCCAGATCGCTTTTGAAAGCTTGCTGGAAATATTGGGCCCCGAGGATTTGAACTCAATCCTTCTCAGCAGCCCCATGCCCGTGGAACTGGATGAGGAGAATGTCAACGTCTTGGCGGATCTTGATCGGAAAAACTGGGCGCAATTGCACCGGGTTCTTCAGGCTCAGTTTGGCATACCCGGAACTGCCGGTATAGCCATCCACACCGGGCAGGTGATATTCAAGAATTTTTTCCGCGGTTTTGGTTCTGCCACGCTTTTGGATGACCGGGAATACCGGATGATGCCCAAACCGGTGCGCATTCGCAAGGGTTTGGAAACGCTGGCCGAGCTTCAGGAAAAATATGTCAGCGGATCCCGCGTCACCATCGAGCATGACCAGGAGAACTGGTACTGGAAGCTGGAACCGCTCAACGGGTGGTCGGAGTATCCGCAAATCCAGGATTTGTTGACTAAAGTTGTGTGGGGCATGGTGCTCGAATTTTTGTCGTGGACGGGTGGTGGAAAAATTTATCCGGTGCACGAAACAGCTTGGGCGGACCCTGGCATAAAGGAGCGGGTTATCGTCATCCGTAAAAAGTACGTGGATTGAATTGGTTTACGGTTCAATAATTTCTTTCCCGGCAGATGTTATGAATTTGTTAGAAACAGGCTTGCTGACAGGCTTGTCAACTTGACAAGTTTTTCGTAATATGCAATACTGAAATCACTGATCACCCGCAAAAGACGCGACAACGAACGTGGCAACGAACGTGACAACGAACGTGACGAGGATCAGCCTAAAACCGCCAATCTTTTAACGAGGAGGTGGTGCTAAAAATGGTTGACTGTACGTGTGACTTACGCAGAGCTATGGCATCCCTCCTCTTTGTGATTTAGGATGCCATAGCAAATTCTGCCAGAAAACCGTCCGCTTTCGGACGGTTTTCTGCTTTTAATGTTTATGCCCAACCCCCCACCCGCTTGTTCAAATTTCGTCGCCAAAGGCTATCCCCAGGCTGCGGGCTGTAATCAGCAGGTCTCCTTTCGTATTGACCCGTTTGGGCACCGCCAGGGCCTCCACTAATGGAATATCGGTGATCCGGTTACAGTTCAACGCCACCATGCGGCCAAAGCCGCCTTTTACCGCCAGTCTGACGGCGGCTGTACCGTAACGCGTGGCCAGGGCACGGTCGAACGGCGTGGGCGAACCGCCGCGCTGCAAGTGCCCCAGCACAATCACCCGGCTTTCAACATCACAGTTTTCGTTGATGTAACTGCTCACCGTCTGGCCGATGCCACCCAGCCGGGCATACGTGATGCGATCACCGGTTGTTGCATATTCTTGTTGGGAACCCTCCGGAGCAGCACCCTCGGCGACCGAGATGATGCTGAAAAATGCCCCGCGCTGGATACGTTCCTGGATCTTGTGGGCAATGGCATCGAAATGAAATGGGATCTCCGGGATCAGGATCACATCCGCACCGCCGGCCACACCGGCGGTCAGGGCAATGAACCCGGCGTCACGACCCATCAGTTCCACCACCATGGCGCGGTGATGGCTTTCGGCGGTCGTGTGCAGCTTGTCGATGGCTTCGGTGGCCGTATTGACGGCCGTATCAAATCCGAAGGTATAGTCGGTTCCGCCAATATCATTGTCGATGGTTTTCGGTACTCCGATGACCGGCACGCCCAAATCGTACAGCTCGCGCGCAATCCGCAATGTTCCGTCACCGCCGACGACGATCAGCGCATCGAGTTCCAGCGCCTGGATATTTTCGATAATCCGGTGGGAGTTGTCTTCGATTACTTCCTGGCCGTTGCGTTTCACCTTGCGGGCGAACGGGTTCCCGCGGTTGGCCGTTCCCAGAATCGTCCCGCCGCGCGGCAGAATGCCGCGTACATCGGCAGTCGTCAATGGGAAAACCCCGTGTTCATTGATGAAACCGTCAAAACCATCCCGTACGCCCAGAACACTGTAATTATGTTCCTGGATGGCGGTCTTGACGACCGCCCTGATCACCGCATTCAACCCGGGGGCATCGCCTCCGCCGGTAAGGATTGCCAGTCGTTTCACAGGATACCTCCCTGAATAAGTGGACTCAATGCATAATTAATTATAAGGTGAGAGTGTTGAAAAAGTAACACTGCCGCCTCACACCTTTGTCCCGGCCCTGCGAAGGAGATTGTGAAAACTTCTTTCATTTGGAAAGTAATCTTACCTATCATGATTTTTCGAAGAATCAATATTCCCGTTGATTCTCTATTCTGGTGCCAAAATGTAGAATTCCCTATTTCTACAACCCAACCCCCCGGCCCCCTTCCAGCGGGAAGGGGGAGAAAAGGGGTGGGGTGACAAAGTGATCATAAACCAATTTTCTCACATCCTCCCGGAAAGGATCGTGGGATGGGCGATTTACCTCATATCACTTCGGAAAATGAAAGATGAACCGCCAGGTATCGTCTTCATTTTCCATGCTGATCGGGTCGCTCAGGATTTCAAACCAGGTCTGGCCGGGTTTGAAGGGGAAGGGATTTCCCTGCAGATCTTGCAGCACCAGAATGTCATCGGCATCGCCGCGATACCATTTCACCTCATTAATCACCCCGTCTCTGGCGATGTAAGCCTGACCGGTGCCGGACAGCCTGATTTCATAGATATTCTTCTCCACCTCAACATTTTTGACCACCACCATCACCACGTTGTCGGCGGTGATGGGCTGACCGGTCAAACGGTCTGTAAGCTGCGTATAGGTTTCATCCTGTACACTAAAGGCATTGGCTTTGTCGACGTAGCGCAGATATTTGTTGCTGCGCGCGTCATAATCCCAGCGGTTGTAAATGGCTCCGGAGTAACGCACAAATACCTGGCTGGCGGGTTCGCCACCCGGGGGGGCCGCCTGCTGAAAGGCCATATCCGAGAGATCCTGGGGGGTATTGTCGATTTTGTTTCTTTGCAGTACCTCATCCAGCGCGTTCAAGTCGAGCATCAGATAATTGCTCCCTGCCGGGTCCGATCGATAGAGAGCCGGAGCGGTGGATGGGTCTTCGACGATCACACGTTTTGCGAAATCCTGCTGGTATATTTTTGCCAGAACGGTGCGATAAGCACTGCCAAAGACGAATTGCGAGCGGTACATATACACCAGTTCGATATCAAAAAGCCGTCCGGAGCGGATGGGGCCCACCTGGTCGGCATTGTTTCCATAAAAGAGGGCTGCAAAGCGGGTGGTGCCCTCTTCGGTGTGATATTCGAAGACCAGATCAGCCAGCGATAACCCCCACTGCGGGCGGCTGGAACGGGGCAGGTTTTCAATTTTTACCAGCACGGGCCGGCGGTCAAGCAGGTCTGGATGTTTGGCAGGCAAGCCGGTCAGGGGGTTCAATCGGGCAGTTGGGGTGGGTTGAATAACAACCGGCGTGACCGTATCGTCAGGCGCAGTTGGGCTGTGCACCGATTGTGTGGTGGAGGGTTCAGGCTCCAGGGTTTCACGCGGGAGAAATGGGGTGATGGTGAAAGTCGTCGCAGGAAGACGCGCTGAAGATGCAGATGGCTCAACCTGCTGAGGGAGAAGACTATCGAGCGTGCAACCCGCAAGCAGGAATAACCCCAAAATTCCGATCCTGAACAAAATACCCGTTTTGTGTTTCATAATATCCCCTGAACATTGTTCAACAACTTATGGATGTATTCTAACGTATATGTAAACAGGTGATAAAGGTCAGGTTGGCTGCTTGCCCTGTATAATAGGCTTATGTCAGAAAATGAGATCCATGTGGATAAAACCCTCGCTACCCCAGGGGTGGCAAAACCGCTCAGGCTGGCTGTACCGCTGCTGGCCCTGATCGTTCTTTTGGCATGGCTTGCCCTGACACCCGGCGGTCTGCTGGGTAAAGCGGATGCCGTTGGGTATGCCGTTTGCCACCGTATCGCCAGCCATTCCTTCTTTTTTGGCGACCGGCAGCTACCGCTATGTGCACGCTGTTCAGGGATGCATCTGGGCGCGCTGCTGGCACTGGCTTACCAGGTTTGCCTGGGGAAACGCGGCGGTATGCCGTCCAAAAAGGTGCTGGTGGTGTTAGGTGTATTTCTGCTGGCCTTTGCAGTGGATGGGTTGAATTCTTACCTTACCCTGGGACAGGAAAGCGGCAGCTCTATTTCGTTGTTTGCCAATTTTCAACCGTTGTACATCCCCATGAACTGGTTGCGCGCGTTAACCGGCATTATGATGGGGTTGGGTATCGGTGCAATGTTATACCCTATCTTTAACCAGACAATGTACAAGGAATGGGACCCACGTCCGTCACTTTCTTCATGGCGCGACCTGTTCCAATTGCTTGGATTGAGCATTCTGCTCGAAGCAGCTTTACTGTCCAATAATGTGTTTTTCCTGTATCCTCTGGCAATCCTTAGCTCTCTGACTGTCCTGCTCATCCTGTCGATGATCTATGCCATCGTATGGGCCATGATAATGAAACAGGAAAATGTTTTTTCTTCTTTACAACAATCCTGGATGATCCTCCTTCTTGGATTTACCACCGCCGTTTTGCAAATCGGAATCATGGATTACGGCCGTTTTATGCTGACGGGAACCTGGAAAGGCTTTGGTCTTTAAGCTCTCGTAAAAGCTTGCAGAAATATCTTTATTATTTGAAAAAAGGAGTCATTGTGTCACAACAACCACAGCAATATGGAAACTACCCACCTCCCACCCCCCCTCAGGAATCGAGTACGCTGGGTAAGCTTCCCGTCTGTTCGCTGCCTTTCATAAACCAGAATTATTAATCTCAGGCTTTTCTGCTACAATCAGTTAAACGGATGCATTTTGCGGAAATTTAGAGGAGGGAAACATGAGCGATTTTGATACCATATCGGCCCGCCCTTTGCCTGAAAAACCGGAGGGGGAGTCGGAAAAAAAGGAAGAAAAAAAGCCGGCCATTGAGATAGAAGACTGGAGCGCTGAACCCCCTGCTCCGGAACCGGAGTTTTTTAAGGCAAATGATGATGCTACTATTACTTCCGGAGGTCCGCTGCATATTGAACCAGAACCCATTGAGGAGATAAAAGAGGTCGAACCTGTCATCATTGAAGATGCCAAGTCAGCGCAAACCGTTGCTTTTGAGCCAATTACGACGATTGAGGCTGAAAGCTTTGAAGCCCCAAAGATTATTGATATACAGGCGGTAGAAGAACCCGGGCTCAGCGAGCCAAAGCCGGCAGAACCGGTCTACCACATTCCCGAAGAGTCGAAACCGGTTGAACCTGAGGTACTTGATACACCCGTTTACAAACCGGCAGGCGAAAGTGAGCCGCCCAAAAAGAATAATACCTGGTGGATTATCCTGCTCGTTGTACTGTTGTTGCTGTGCGTGTGCTGCGTGGTTATCGTTGTTCTGATAGCGCTCCTGTCGCCTGAAAATTCTTTCAGCACCTTTTCTTTTCCCTTTGGGAACCAGATCTAGAGGATACTGTTTTTAGATAAATCAGCGAAAGGCTGTTCAGACGTGAGCAGCCTTTTAATATTTTCATGAAGGATCTGCTTATACTTGACTGGGGATGCAGGTCACGGCGTTTTGACTGAAATATAGATCGATCTCTTCCGCGGGGATGTAACTGGGTGGGAGATAAAACCGCAGGCCGGGGATGGCGGGTAGATTGACATCCACCTGATACGATGTGCCCCGGAAAAACACATCTTGAACGCGGCCGTGAAGTTGGTTGGGCAGACCTGCCGAAGGCTCCTGGCTGACCTCCACGGAACGAATCAGCAATGTAACAAGTGCCCCCACTTGCAAATCCTGTTCCTCGCAATTCACCTCAAATACCCCGGCGCATGTCTCGACTCGCACCGGATCGATGGAGATCACTTTGCCATCGATTAAATTGGTCAATCCAAAAAATTCTGCAGCCCATCTGGATGCAGGATGTTGGTAGACTTGCTGTGGAGGGCCTTGCTGAACAATTTGTCCATCGTGGATAATAAACAGCCGCTCGGCGATCGAAAAGGCTTCCTGCTGGTCATGGGTAACGTAAATGGTCGGCGTGCCGCTCTCGCGCAATACCTGGCGAAGCTCGATCAACAACTGTTCTGCGAGAGAATGATCGAGCGCTCCCATGGGTTCGTCCAGCAGGAGCAGGCGCGGCTTTGGGGCCAGTGTGCGTGCCAAAGCTACCCGTTGTTGTTCGCCCCCGGACAAATCGGTGACTTTCCGCCCGGCGAAGGCTGCCATGTTGACCTTTTCCAGCAGCTCGGCAACCCGCCTGTCGATCTCCGCCGCCCCTGCTCCTTTCATCCGCAAGCCGAAGGCGATGTTTTGCATCACAGTGCGGTGCGGGAAAAGGGCGTAATCCTGAAACATAAAACCAAAATTCCGTTCATGGGGCGGAACATTTCCCAGGTCCATGCCGTCCCACATCACCTGGCCGCTGTCGGGGGTTTCCAACCCGGCGATGATCCGCAGCAGTGTGCTCTTTCCTCCTCCTGACGGGCCCAACAGGCAGACGATTTCGCTTTCTGCAAGGGCAAAGGAAATCCCTTTTAAGAGCGGTTTCCCTTCATAAGTCTTGTGGATATTGCTGACTTGCAGGGAGGGGATGGGGGTATTCAGGTTGTTATTCATAGATATTTCTGTCCAGGTTTTTGAATCCATTCCAGCAGTGCGATGCTGATTCCACAGGTGACCATCAGAATGGTCGCCATTGCCATGGCCTGACCATAATTCAGCCCGCCGGGTTGTGATAGAAAGCGGTAAATGGCGACCGGGATGGTAGGATATTCAGGTCGTGCAAGGAATGTGGTGGCACCGAATTCGCCCAGCGAGATGGTAAATGCAAAAATGGCCGCTGCCAGGATGGAACGAAGGATGATGGGTAAATCCACTTCCTTCCATGTTTGCCAGGGGCTTGCGCCTTGCATGGCTGCTGCCTGGCGGAGGGTGGGGGGAATGGAGACAATGGCGGGTTGGATGGTTCTTACCACAAAGGGCAGTGCCACCAGCGAATGAACGACTGGAATCAGGAATGGATAATATTGGATATCGATCGGGAGCCGGCTTAAAAGAATGATATACCCCAACCCCAGCGTCACCGCTGAGGTTCCTAACGGCAGCATGAGCAACAAATCAAGCCATTTGCCGCTCATGCCGGTTTGCTGGAAAGCGTAGGCTGCCATGATGCCCAGCAACAGGGAAAGGAAAGTGGCGGCTCCGGCAAAAATGAGTGAATTTTTGACCGCCTGAATGGGCGGCACGTAAAACAGGGACCCGCGCGGGTTGGTAAACAACTCGCTGTAATACTGGGTCGTCAGCCCGGTACGAAACTGCCCGCGTTCCCCGCGATCCGCTTCCAGCCTGGTGAAGGATCTCGCACCCAGGGCTCCCAGCGGCAGGAGGATCAACACCGCCAGGAACAGGAGGGTGACACCCAGGAACAGACGCTGCTTCCAGGTTTTGACGGAAATAATACCCTCACCATGCAAACGGGGAGAAATCGAGACGGATGTCCCTTGAATAACCCGTAAATAGACCAACGAGATTGCCAATGTGCAAATAAGCTGAATTAATGAGAGTAAACCGGCCATGGGAAGGTTCAGCAGATGCAGTGCCTGAATGTAGACTTCCACTTCGAGGGTGGCCATTTGTGCACCCCCCAGCAACAGGATCACCCCAAAACTGGTGAAATCGAACAGGAATACCAGCAGGGCAGCAGCCAGGATGGGCCGGCGCAGCAAGGGGATTGTGATTTCAAACAATGTTTTCAGCGGAGAAGCTCCCAGTACCCGCGCGGCACTCTCCATGCGTGGATCCATTTGTTCCAATGCGCTGCCCACCACCCGGATGATGATGGTGGTGTTGTAGAAGATATGCGCCAATAGAATGGCACCAAAAGTGTTCAGTATCTGGATGGGTGGTGAAGCCAGGTCAAACACCTTCATCAAAGCCAGGTTCACCCATCCGTTGGGTCCCAGCAGCGCATTGAAGCCGGCTGCCACGACCACGGTGGGCAGGATGAACGGCAGGGTGGTAAGAACCTTGAAGAGGAATTTCAAACGAAACTGATATCGGGAAAGCACATAGGCAGCCGGAAGACCGACGGCCATTGTCAACAGGGTGGATAACCCGGCCTGCCAAAACGTGAAGTACAGCGGTTTCCAGATGACACTCAGATCAAGCGTGTTCAGCCCTTCCTGAAAGACTTTCTGCACCACCGTCTGAAAGATGGTCCCCAACGGCAGCAAAAAGAAAGCCAGCAGGAAAATGGTTGGCACGAACCAGAGTAGAAAACCGGGTTTGAAACGTTTCATTTTTTCAGTCAATCGTTAAAGAACTGCAAACCTATCGTAGCATGAGTTCGGTCCAGTCATTGATCCACTGCTCTCGGTTTTGGGCGATTAATGCGGGATCTATGGTGGCAGGCTGTTCGGGCTGTTGAATATTTTCGGCAAAGACTACCGGCAGGCTGACCTGATCGTTGACCGGCAAGACAAACATTTGTTCCGGCATATCAGCCTGAAATGCCGGGCTTAGCATAAAGTCGACGAAGGCTTCGGCCAGGGCACGATTCTTGGTGCCTTTCAAAATTCCCACAAATTCGATTTGCCGGAAACAGGTATCCGGGCCGGTAATGGAGGCTGTGGGGGCCTCGGTGAGTTCGACTTCCGCGTAGATCACCTCGGCTGCCGGGCTGCTGCCATACGAAACCACCATGGGCTGCGGGCCTTTGCCGGACGAGCCGCTGAAATTCGTGTAGTAAGCCGTTTCCCAGTCACTGACAACGACAACATCATTCTCACGCAGCGACTGCCAGTAGCCCTGATAACCTTCTTCGCCAAAATGGGCAATGGTAGCCAGCAGAAATGCCAGTCCGGTGGAAGATAAAGCCGGATTTTCCATGATCAGAAGCCCGTTGTACTCGGGTTTGATCAAATCTTCCAGCGTTTCAGGAACGGCAAGATTATTTTGTTCAAACCAGGCTTTGTCGTAATTGATGCACACATCCCCATAATCCACCGGCAGTGCCCCGTTATCCGGATCGAGTTTGTATTCGTCCGGGATGTTTTCCAGCAGCGGGGAGGGATAGGGCTCAAAAATACCTTCTTCGAGTGCCCGGGTCAGAAATGTGTTGTCAACCCCGTAAAAGACATCTGCCAGCGGATTTGCCTTGGAGAGGATTGCCCGGTTGAGGGCGGAACCGGTGTCGCCGCTTTTCAGGAAAACAAGTTTCGCATTGTGTTCCTGTTCAAAAGCAGCTACCACAGCCTCGCTGACGGAAAAGGAATCGTGTGTCATGACCGTCAAGGTTTGTACTTTATCGGGCGAACCACTTGGCGTTTCCTGTTCTGGAGTGGTAGTTCCCACATTCCCGTTATTTTGTTGTACACCGCATCCGGACGCGATGAGCATAAGACAGGCTGCCAAAACGCCGATAATCGATTTGAAACTCCTCACTTTACACCTCCATTACCTTGTAAAACAATTTTGTTATATGTTGAACACATTTGTTATTCTTTTACCGTCTTGCACAGGTGGATACAGAGCAGCAGGCCGTCATCGATGGTGATGCGGGCTTTTTCTGCGATCAATTCGTTGCTGACCCCGCGTGATTGGTGGGCGTATAATGTTTCGCTGCGCAGGGGGTATTTCAACCCTTCCGTCCTGACCCCGCGTACCGTGTTACCCATCGGGATGAGCGAGACGATATCACCAGGTTTTCCATCAATATCCCCATCGACCCGAATCAAAAAGGCTTTTTCCGTACAATTTTCAAAGCGAATATCGCAGTGATTAAAGGCTGGATTGAGCAGGATAAACAGGTTTGCCAGCCAGTGATCCATCCGGCCGCCGAAGGCTCCGAGGATGCGGATGACCGTAAATCCACGCTGCAAGGCGGTCATCAGGGCGATTTCCAGGTCTGTTTCATCCTTTTCAGGGGGATATTTTTGAATCTCCACACCGGAGAGTTCCAGGTTTTTCACATCCTGGGTATTCACCGAATCCAGGTCACCGACCAGGAGATGTGGGGTCACCCCGGCGTTCTTCATGTGCCGGTAACCTCCGTCCACGGCAATCAGAAAATCGCCTGCCTTGAGGTATGGTTTGATCCAGTTGTCGTTTTCAATCACGCCGTTGGCAAAGATGATCGCCCGTGGTATTTCAGACATAAAAAAACCTCCCACCGGGGGAGGGTGACAAAGCTTATGATTACAATCCCTCCGCCGGTATGGTCCGGATCAGGTAATGCGGGTCGAGGATTTTCATCCTCCTCTCAGCCTCTGCTGCAGGCTCCCCGTGTGAATTTTTTATTTACGTTTTCAGTATATTCTTGAAAGATCGAAATGTCAATGCACAACAGGCTATATTTTGTTGAATGATACGCCCCGGCGAAATTTACTCAAGCCCGTATTTTTGATGAAATTCCTTTGGTAAACCAAAATTCAGTTGATCTTATAAAACAGCCCTTCAGGCTTGGTTCAACCTTGTCGAAACCTCCTCCAGCTTTTCCATCTCTTTTTGAGTCAGACGGAAGTTGGCGGCATTGGCATTGTCTTCAGCCTGTTGCACCCTGCTGGCACCGGGTATGGCAACCACCAGATCGCCGTTTGCGCGGATCAACCAGTTCAGCGCGATTTGTGCCGGTGTTACCCCATACGCTTCTGCAATGGATTGCATCTCACGGATTAACGGCAGTGTTTCTTCCAGGCTTTTGATTTGAAATGCTTTCAGATATTTTCGGGGGCCGGGATGCGTCTGGATTTCATCCGGGTTTTGGTGGTATTTTCCTGTCAAAATGCCTTGGGCCAACGGCGAAAAGGCGATGATGGTAATGCCCAATTCTCTGGCTGTTTCCAGTACGCCATTATTTTCGATATTCCGATTCAGTAAATTGTACAGAACCTGGTTGGAAACCAGAGGAAACCCTTCACGTTGCAAAATTGCATGAGCTTTGCGCATCTGGTTTGCATTGAAGTTGCTGACACCTGCCGAGCGAATTTTTCCCTGCCGAAGCAGTTCAACCATGCTCATCATTTGCTTCTCAATGGATGAAAAACTGAAGGCATGGTGAATTTGATGCAGATCAATGGGGTAACCGTTCAATGCCTGCAAACGCTCGTCAATCGTCTCAATCAGCGAGCGGGCAGTTCGAAAAATGGGCTGCCATTTGGTTGCAATGACCACCTCATTGGGTTTTACGCCCAATGTCTGCAAGCCAGTGGTGAGGGAATTTTCCGATTTCCCTTTTCCGTACGCTTCGGCGGTATCAAACCAGTTAACACCGCCGGCGATGGAAGCAGCGACAATCCGGTCGATCTGCTCTTGCGGCTGTTCATCCCAGTAACTGGTAATCCCGTTACCGCTGTTGGCGAATTGCCAGCATCCCATACCGATGGGTGTAATTTCGATTTCCGATTTTCCGAGCCGTCTTTTTTCCATTTTTATCTTAATTGAATTCGTACTGCCAGTTTTTATTTCAGCAATTCACTGCTGATAAAGTCACGGTTGGAGCGCAGGATACACAGGATTTTGCGATCCTGTACGGACAACTCTTTTGAGTAATGATGCGGGCCAATAAACTGCCGACGCCGGGGCCGAACATAAAGCCCTGCCCGCACATACCGATGGCCATCCAATAGTCATCCGGTTGATCAGCCCGGCCAATGATGGGAGAACCATCGGGCGTCATGAAATACAAACCCGCGCCGGGTTCTCCGGATGCGGAGTTTGGCAAGTCTGGGGACAAGGTTGAACACCCGTTTCGAGACTTGGGGAAAGAAATCGTTGGCCTCATTGCAATTATATCCCCAGATGTGGAGCTCAGGGGTGGCAGAAATTGACAAGGGCCATGCACTGGGTGCACTGGCCGTTGGCGCAGAGAATACCCTGGGGGCGGCATCTTTGGAATGGTGGTCAAAGATTTGTACTCCGTTGCGAATAGCGCCAAAATGTTATTATCGGGTTTTTCAAAAGAAATACTCAAATATTGTAAGGCGTCCATAATATGATAACAATGGGTTGCAAGCCAATTGTTACTTTATCTTTTTAACCGGGTAAAGCCCAAAGCCCTTTGGATTCCGGATAACGCGCTATTGACTAGTTTCCCTTTATTGGTTATGATTTTCGGGATTTAGCCTAACCGGTTATAAATTTTAGCTGTATCTTAAAATAAGTCCGTCGAGCCAGAAATTTAAATTAAGGAGATAATCTGAGACGCGATGCTAAATTACATTATCAGAAGATTGGCTATATCCATTTTTCTGGCTGTGATGCTTGTGGCGATTGTATTTTTTATGCTTCGCACCATCGTCCCTGGAGACCCCGTACTGCTCCTGGCCGGAGAACGCGCTACACCGGAAATGATCGAAACCATCCGCAGGCACCAGGGTCTTGATAAACCTTTATCACAACAATTTTATCTTTTTCTGAAACATGCCCTTGAAGGGGACTTGGGCCGTTCAATTATGTCCAAGCAGCCAGTAATGGAGATGGTCAGTCAGGCTTATCCTGTCACCATCCGCCTGACGGTTTTCAGCTTTCTCATAACCATGATACTGGGGATTACAGTTGGTATGGTCACGGCATACTGGCATGATACGTGGATAGACAATATTTTACGAGTGGTTACTGTTGCCGGAGCATCTGTCCCTACCTTTTGGATGGGGCTGATGTTCATTCTGATCTTTGCGGTCTGGTTGGGGGTGCTGCCAGTGCAAGGCAATTTGACTTTTAAAGGTCTGATTTTACCGGCTTTCACTTTAGGTCTGGGTTCCGCTGCTTATCTGGCCAGGCTGGTTCGCGGTGCCATGCTGGAAGTCTTGAACAGCGACTATATCCGTACGGCCCGCGCCAAAGGATTGGTTGAAACCCGGGTTGTCTTGAAACATGCCTTGAATAATGCGCTGATCCCGATTATTACCGTGGCCGGTTTTGAAATTGGGGGTCTGCTGGGTGGTGCTGTCATTACCGAAAACATCTTCAGCCTGTCCGGGATGGGAGCAATGACCATTACCGCCATCTTCAACCGGGATTATCCCGTTATTCAGGGTACCGTTCTTTTCATCTCCCTGACCTATCTGTTTGTGAATATTATTGTGGATGTGATGTATGCTTACGTTGACCCTCGAATCCGATACACCTAGCCAACCGGGAATTCCACAGGAAAAGTCGCCGTTGCAACTGGCATTGGCGCGCTTTTCTCATAACAGGATTGCCATCTTCGGATTGGTCGTGTTACTCCTTTTGATCCTGGCCGCCGTTTTTGCCCATGTTATCGCCGGTTATGACCCGATCCAACGAAATGTCAAAGATCGTCTGCAGCCGCCCAGCGGAGAATATTTGCTGGGCAC
>JAJFTV010000126.1 GCA_021372725.1 Chloroflexota bacterium
TCAAAGTATTCCTGCAACCGTTTGGCCCATTTTTTCCAGGACAGTTTGTTATTACGCCGGGCAGCATCGGAGGCACGGGTTTCAGCATCTTCATTGCGGATCTGAAGATGGCCGAATTCGCTGTTCGGCAGCAGATGACCATCCACAAAAATCGCTGATCCGATGCCGGTACCCAGTGTGCACATCAATATCACTTTGTTGGCTGAATCCCGTCCTGCGCCATACCGGATTTCAGCCAGGCCGGCTGCATCGGCATCGTTTAATAGATAACAATCACACCCGCTAGCCATAGCAAATAGATTGGCAGCGTTCAAATTGACCCATTCTTCATGCAGATTGGCTGCCATCCAGGGGGTTCCATTCTTAATCGGTCCCGGAAAACCAATCCCGATCGGTCCGGAATATTGCAGAACGGTAACCATCTCGCTTGCCAGCTTTCCATGTTCAGCGGGAGTGCATGTTTCGCCCGTTTCAAATCGCATACGTTTTCCGGCGAAAGAACCTGACTCAAGATCGACCAGCGCTCCCTTGATTGCCGAACCACCGATATCGATCCCCAATACAATATTATTGTCAGCCATTACGTTACTCGCAGGCATTTTGAAGATGTTCCTCGTAGGTATACGAAAAATTATGCCTCCCTGATCCATCGCAGGCAGCCCGGAAGTAGAGATATTCCGTTTGGGCTGGCGCAATGACCGCCTGGACGGCAGAAAGGCTTGGGCTGCAAATTGGGCCGGGAGGTAATCCTGGGTACAAATAGGTGTTGTAAGGCGAATCAAACTCCAGGTCATTGACCGTCAACGGGTTTTTCCACCATGTTTCATTTTTGGAGTCATAACCTACGGCATACTGCACTGTGGGGTCACTTTCGAGCTTCATGCCGGATTGCAGTCGATTGAGAAATACAGAGGCAATCATGGGCTGCTCATCCGCCACAACCGCCTCCTTTTCCACCATCGAGGCAAGAATTATTCCTTCCCGAAAGGATAAACCTTGATGGGTGAATTTGTCCTCCAGCTCATTTCGCACCTCGCTATCAAAATTTGAAATGATATTGGCGACGAATAAATCCAGCGTGGTCTCCCGTGAAATAGTATAAAGACCTGGAAAAAACAAACCTTCCAAAGAATCGCTTTTTTTCCACCCCGGCGGTAACGCTAAACCTGTGGCAGCCGGGTTATGGACGTATGCCAAGAACTCATCTGGATCAATGGACAGACCCGATGTAGGTAAAGCCCGGGCGATTTCCTCCAGTCTCCAGCCGGCGAGAATGGAGAACGGCACCTCGGCAGGGGTGGCATCCTGAATTTGACGGGCGATATCGAGTGCATTGATGCCGGGTTTAAATTGATATTCACCGGCCTGTATCGTTCTGTCCAGACCTGAATAGGACAGAAACAGTCTGAACGAATCCGCCGAGTGAATTAACCCTTGTTCATAAAGTTTTGTTGCCACCATGGAAGCATTCTCGCCATAATCAATCGTAAAATCTGCCGGTTCATCTCCAGCCACGGCAGGTTCTGTAAGTTCCTGCTCATGAGCCAGCAGTTGGGCGGAATAGATTAGCTTGTTCCACCAGGAAAGCGAGCTGTCCGGCGCGCCAAACCGTGTTTGGGCATTTTGCGGCAGAAGTACCACTGCTGCGATGATGGCAATTGAAAGGGCACAGAATATCAATCCCAAAATCACCGGAAGTAACCAACTCGATTTTCCCTGCCGCGAGACTGTCATGATCAATTTTCCTTCCTGTCGTTCATGTTATCCAGATAAGCCTGCAGGATCACTGCGGCTGCCATTGCATCGATGTTTTCATGCCGCTTTCGTTGTCCAAAATTAAGCAGATGCTGGGTTTCAGAAGCAATTTGGGTGCTGTTGCTTTCATCCCACATGATAACAGGGATCATCGTCTGTGCGCGTACCGCTTCAGCAAATCGATTTGCCTTCCGCGCCTGAGGTCCCTGTTCGCCGGATACATCCAGGGCAAGCCCTATGATGATTTCAGCCACGTCATTCTCCGCTGCGATTTGCGCAATGACCGCTGCATCTACCGCCCGCGATACATGCCGGACTACGCTGTGAGGAGATGATATTGTGCCCGTCAGATCGCTCATGGCGATCCCAATCCGGCTTTCCCCGGGGTCAACAGCCATCTTACGTTTGTTCATTTTTCGATGATCTCATATTGAAACCTGAAGAATGGTAAAAACGGCCACCAGCCAGGAGACGTTTCCACCTCAGGTGTCTGAACGAGGTTTAACTGTTCTTCCATTATGCCTGTTGCCATACCAGCTTTTTGCCCCATGATTTGAGAAATTACATCCTCCGGCACAATAATACTCTCAATCGTCCGTGAAATCTCCACATTTTGAACAAATCCATTTTCGTTTTTACGAAGAGAACCTGAAAAATTGAACTCAAGCGAATTATCCATAGGTTCGTAACCATCAGGAAGCAATGCATCCAACATGACGGTTGAAATCCCCGTCAAATCTTCTTCCCGCATGTACCAGCCGGTATATTGGGCCTGCACGAGCAAATACAATTCCTCGCCGGGTTGACCCATTTCAGGTTCTATTTGTTCCTGCAAGGTTTCCACCCTGGCCAGTGAGTCGTTAACCAATACCTGCCCCGGCTTTAGAAAAGTGAGGGCTTTGGCTTTTGCAGTTGCCTCGAGCTGCTCAAAAAGCGATTTTCGTGCGAGTTGCAAATCATACTGTGATGGTGAGGCAACCGTGACGTTTGTTCCACCGCCTGTCGCTTGAGAATTTTCAAGGCTTACAGAAAGACCCCATTCCCCTTCGATTGCGTTGATCACCCCGGCAGGGACATTTCCGGTTTCACCCGGTAAAACAGCAATAATCGGAACCGTTTGCATCCCTCCATGGCCGGCCATCAAGGTTGCATTCTGGCTGGTCTTAAAAAGCACAGGTTCATCCAGCGACGCCTGTACTACAAGTTCGGCAGGAATGGACAAAGTCCGGTTTGTCAGATTATTCAATGTAACAAACCCGCTGGCATAGCCATCCGCAATAGTGGTTTGGCCGGTGGCCGGGATCCTGATTTCATCTTCGAGTGCGAATTCAAGTGGATAAATATGGATGATGCCGCTGAAGGGTGTTGTCGCGCGAGTTGTATCCCCCTGCAAAGTAAAAGAGTATTGCTGCTCCCGGCGCTCTGCAGCCAGGGTGATCCTGGTTCTGGGGATTAAGATCGATACCAAAGAAACAATCGCTGCAATGACAAAAACAAAAATAATAATACGGGTTATTGGATGGAGTTCCCGTCCAGCCTGACTCTGGATCCGGGCTCCAGGTAATTGTTCCTTGCTTTCACGTTGAGTTGGGAGAATAGCCGCATCCAGTATTTTCATTCGCCTGCCGATCCGCCATTTGGATCGATTTGCTTCATTTAGCGAGCCAAAACATAGCAGGCCCACTTGTTCCAACTGGGCACGCAAATCAGAATTTCTCAAAACGAAGGCGGCTGCAGCACCATTCCGGTTTGCTTCACGTGCCAGTAGCACATAATCGGTCAGGGTGAAGCGAATCCTCTTTTTCCTCGGAAATACGATCAGAATTCGGGGAGCTTTACTCCACCCAATTTGATCACGAGCCGAAAGGAGATCGTCATAATTTCCCAGATGAAAAATTTGAGTTTTCATTGATGCGATTAAATTATACCTGTTTGCCCGTGTCGAAAAACACACATTGCAATAATGCGATAAAATAAACGCGTATGTCCATTTACGAAAATATTCACGTACCAAATGAGGGAAAATGTTGATGAAAAAAATCATCCCACTATTGGTGCTGCTTGCACTATCAGGTTGTTCCTTTCCTGCACAACAAGAGCCAACTGCCAATCCTGAGGTTGTGGAGGAGATCGTCTCACTCACTTTGACCGCCCAGGCGATCAATATTCCTGATCAAAGCACGCCATTCTCCACTCTGCCCACCGCGACAGTTCTGGTGGTTACTGAAACACCGACTCCTACCATAACCATGGAACCCATAACTATACTCTCAGAAACACCGACCAGTACGATCATACCTGCCGGGTTTAGAGATACGCTCGGCAGTCCTGCCTGGCAGGATACGCTGGATTTTGGCACTTCGTTTGGCCTGGATGAAACCGGTTACCAGGATGACAATACGAAAATCGTCATGAACGATGGCGCAATGGTGCTCTCCAGCAGCAGTATGTATGGCTATCGCGGCTGGAGACTGACCACCAAATCACCCGCCAACATCTATCTGGAAGCCAAATTTGACGTGGAGAGCTGCAGTGATGCCGATCTGTATGGGCTTGTCTACCGCGCGCCTGATTATTCCAGCGGGCTGGGTTATTATCTGGGCATCACCTGCGAGGGGGAGTACAACGTCACCAAGTGGACAGAATCGGGTTCCAGCACGATCATCAGCTCTGTATCCGATCCGGCTATTCTTTCCGGACCCGACCAGACCAACCGTGTGGGAATTCAAATGATGGGGGATGACTTTTTCATTCACATCAATAATTCTTTTATCACCCAGTTTACGGACAAATCATTTGAAGACGGAGGTCATTTTGGTGTTTTCATTGCCGGTCAGGGTAATGGAAACCTGAAAGTACGCATGGATGAAATTGCTTACTGGAACCTCGAATAGCATAAGGATCCGTAATGCTGAATGCCAAAACCGAAGCAAGAAAACAGGCCATCCAAAAAGCGATAAACTGGATCGAGGAAAAACCGCTTTTCCTCGACACTGAAACAACCGGCTTATCCAATACGGATGAAATTGTAGAAATTGCCATTATCGATCACGATGGCCGGACTTTGCTGAATGAACTCGTAAAACCTGCCAGAAGAATTCCACTTGAAGCCATATTGATCCATGGCATCAACGATGGTATGGTAGCCAATTCGCTCAGTTGGCCTATTCTATGGGCAACGCAGGTCAGACCGCTTTTGTTTGGAAAATCGATCGGAATTTATAACGCAAGTTTTGACCTGCGGATGATGCGCCAATCCAACACACCCAACCCGGCCGTGCTGAATTCATTAAGAACTTTCGATATTCTTGTTCTCTATGCCTCGTTCTATGGAGAATGGGATACCACACACCGTTCTTACCGCTACCAGAGCCTTGAGAAAGCCGGGAAGCAGTGCAATATAGCGCTCCCCAATGCTCACCGCGCTTTGGCAGATGCCATTCTGGCCCGCGAAGTTTTGCTGTATATGGCCAACGCAGGCCGGTAACTTAAATCGATTAAAATATTATTATCAAGTTATTAAGTGCTCTTAATCTTGTTGTTATTCATTTGCCATATAACAAGATATATGTCTTTATAAAAAAGGTTTATGAATATGAAAAAGATACCTTCATCCGAGATCACACCTGAATACCTTTACCTGTCGAGACGCAAGTTCATCAAGAATGCAGGGATGGCAGCCGCCGTTACCGCATTTCTGGCTGCCTGTGGGGGGAAGATTCCTTTTTCCCAATCCACCTCTGCTCCGTCAGCGTCCAGCGGAACACTATCAGCAGAAAAGACAGATACACCAGACTATACAGTGGAAGAACCGAATGAAAACTGGAATCCTGTGGATGACCCCCTTACAGATTATGAGAGCATCACAAACTACAATAATTATTATGAATTCACTACCGACAAGAACCGTGTCGCTGAATTGTCGGCCAACTTTATCACCGATCCGTGGCAGGTGGAGGTGACAGGGCTGGTAGCCAACCCACGCACATTCTCGATGGAAGAACTGTTGAAATTCGAGCAGGAGGAAAGTATCTATCGTTTGCGCTGTGTAGAGGCCTGGTCGATGGTGATCCCGTGGATCGGATTCCCTCTTTCAAAATTGTTGAAAGAGGTTCAGCCTTCTGCCGAAGCGAAATATGTCCAGTTCACGACCGCCTACGATCCGCAGCAAATGCCCGGTACAAGCTATCCTTACCCGTGGCCATACAAGGAAGGGCTGCGCCTGGATGAAGCCATGCATGACCTGACGATCCTCGCAACCGGTTTGTACGGAAAAACCCTTTTACCGCAGAACGGCGCACCCGTGCGATTGGCCGTGCCCTGGAAATATGGCTTCAAGAGCATCAAATCGATCGTAAAAATTGAGTTGGTCACCGAGATGCCTGTTTCCCTATGGATGGCTATTGCACCGCAGGAATACGGCTTTTACGCAAATGTCAATCCCAATGTAAACCATCCACGCTGGTCGCAGGCTACCGAACGGCGAATTGGCGAAAATGGCCGTCGTGAAACATTGCTTTTCAACGGCTATGAGGATGAAGTTGCCGGACTATACGCAGGGATGGACTTGAGCGAGTGGTATTAAAACGTTTCAGCTTCACACCGTTTCAAATCGGTTTACATGCGTTTTCGCTATTGCCTTTCTCGATCTTTGTTTTTAACTTTCTGACGGACGCGGGCTTTTCGGGCAACATTCAGAGGCTTGAATTTAGAACCGGCCGGCTGGCGCTGATCTGGTTAATCCTTTCGCTCTTTTGCAGCCCTGTGTATTGGTTGACCGGGTATCGGGAAGCATTCAAAGCCCGTAAAACTCTGGGGCGCTATGCTTTTTTCTATGCTTTTCTGCATGGCATGGTTTTCCTGGTTTTGGATTACGCCTTCGACATACATTTGATTTTGATTACTCTCGGTGATACCTTGTATTTACTGCTCGGGATCATTGCGTTTATCATCTTGCTGCTTCTGGCGGTCACATCCAACCCGCAATCCCAGGCTATCCTGAAGAAAAATTGGGGCAGGCTGCATAAACTGGTCTATCTGGCAGCAATATTGGGGGTTATACATTACTTTCTAATCGAAAAATCGGATACTCGCTGGCCGCTGACGGCCGCAATCATTTTAAGCGGTTTGTTGGTCGTTCGTTTCCCTGCCATCCACAAACGGATCACACTCAGGAAACAGGCCAATAAAGTGGTGATTAAAACCCGTTCCGGAAAGGCATCATGATACAATCAAACCGGAAGTGACACCATTTACCATGGAGGAGGATAATGGAGACAAGGCTTACCGAAAGCCAGCAAACTGTCCTCAACTCCGCAGGAAAGTCGTCAATCTTTTTGGAAGGCCCGCCAGGCAGTGGAAAAACCACTGTCGCAGCCGCATACCTGCAATCCCTGGTTCAGCAAGGGATTCCTGCCAACAGGATCCTCGTCCTGTTGCCCCAGCGTACATTGGCAAAACCCTATTATGATGCAGTTCAATCCTCCGAATTTCGATCCGGCGGATTACCCCAAATCGTGACGCTCGGCGGGCTGGCTCGCCGTATGATCAGCTTGTTCTGGCCGCTCATCTCTCAAAACGCCGGCTTCAGCCAACCTCACCTCCCGCCCCGCTTCATGAACCTTGAATCTTCTCAATTCTATGCGACCCTTTTGTTTCAGCCTTTGCTCGAAAAAGGGTTCTTTGATACGGTCACCCTGGGTGCCACACGTCTCTACAGCCAGGTTTTGGACAGTATCAACAAGGCTGCCGTAACAGGTTTTTCTTCCACCGATATCGGAGAACGGCTCAAAAATGCCTGGACGGGAAAACCTGAACAACTGCGAGTGTATGATGAAGTTCAAATTTGCGTGAATACATTTCGGCAGTACTGCCTTGAAAATAACCTGCTGGATTACTCGTTATTGATCGAGACCTTCAAGAACCATCTTTGGGATTCCTATCTCTTTCGGGAGTACTTTTTTTCCCAGTTTCGTTATCTGGTCTATGATAATGTCGAAGAGGATGTGCCGGTCGCTCACGACCTGGTTCAGGAGTGGATACCCCGGCTCGATGCTGCTCTCCTCACCTATGACACCGGTGGAGGATATCGGATTTTTCTTGGGGCGGATCCTCATTCAGCCTATCAATTGAAACAAGCCTGTTCATCCTGGCAATGTCTCGATAAATCATTTATCCAATCCCGCCCGGTGGATCATTTGTCACAAAATCTTTCGCTGGTGCTCCAGGGAAAACCAGCCGCTCCCGATTACAGCCTGGTCACTTCTTCCTTGCACGTGGAAAGTAAAAAATACTATCCCGAGATGGTCGACTGGATCGGCGATGAAGTTCATCGCCTGATTAACCAGGAAGATGTAAATCCCGGCCAAATCTGTATCATCGCTCCCTTTTTAAGTGACGCCTTGCGTTTTGAGTTTTCGATCCGTTTTGATGACCTGAACATCCCTTTTACGACCCGCCGGCCTTCCCGCAGCCTGAAAGATGAGCCGGCTGCCGGCTGCCTGATCACCCTGGCCAAACTTCTGCACCCTGAATGGAGAATGGCCGTCTCGACCTTTGAGTTTCGCAGCATGTTAATGCAGGCCATTACAGGATTTGACCTGATCCGGGCCGATTTGCTCACAAAAATCGTCCATCGCCCGGCGGTTTCCGGTGAGCCCATGATCGCTTTCAGTGATCTGCCGGGTTCAACGCAGGATCGAATATCCTTCATTATTGGCGAACGTTACGATCAACTTCGAAATTTCATCGAGAACTACCGCGATCGAGACAAACCTTCACTGGATGTCCTTTTAACCATCCTTTTCAACGACCTGCTTTCGCTGCCCGGGTTTGGTTTCAGCACCAATCTGGATGCCGCAGCCACCACCTCTCACCTGATCGAATCCTATACCAACTTCACGAATGTATATTCTGGTGACAGAAAAGACCTGCGGCCTGATTCCGAATCCACATTTATTGACATGATCCAGCAGGGCGTGATTGCAGCGCAATATCTGGAAACCGGTGAGGAGAACGAAAATGCCGTGTTTCTGTCTCCGGCTTATTCTTTCCTGATGGGCAACCGCCCTGTGGATTACCAGTTTTGGCTGGATGTCGGAAACCTGGGCTGGTGGCAGCGATTGAATCAGCCGTTGACCCAGCCTTATGTACTCAGCCGCAACTGGAACCCGTCTGAAAAATGGACTGATCGCCATGAGTACGAAACAAGCACCAATGCCATGCACCGCCTGGTGAGCGGTCTGCTGCAGCGCTGTGGTAAACATGTCACGGTCTGCATTACTGAAATCGATGAACAGGGAAACGAACAGCGCGGTCCCCTTCTCAAATCGTTTCAGTCACTTGTCAGGTCGTCCATACAGATTTCGAATTCAAATCAGGGTGGCCAGGGATAAACATGTTCACTCCGCGCCCGGCACAAAAACGGATTTTGGAATACACCCATGGTTATATGGGTATCAAGGCTGTACCAGGCAGCGGGAAAACCCATACCCTCTCGTACCTGGCTTCAAAACTGATCCTTTCGGAGTCCCTGAAGGATGACCAGGAAATCCTGATCGTTACACTGGTCAATTCAGCCGTCGAAAACTTTTCCAAACGCATAGCAGGATTTATCAAATCCTTTGGCCTGCTGCCCAATACAGGCTACCGGGTGCGTACTCTGCACGGCCTGGCACACGAAATCGTTCGTGAGCGCCCCAGCCTGGCGGGTCTATCCGACGATTTTCAGATCATCGATGAACGGGAAGCTGCCCTGATCCTCAACAATATCGTTTCCAATTGGCTTCATATTCATCCTGAATTTCTTGAACGATATACCCATCCTGACCAGAACAACAATCGGAACTTCAACCTGGTGAAAAATTTTGAGCTGACCCTGGTGGATACAGCAACCAGCTTTATTCGCCAGGCGAAGGATTATCAGGAGACGGCAGAAGGTCTACGCACAATGTTGGAAGAAACAGGTACATCTGATGACCTGCTTGAGTTTGGTATTACGGTCTATGAAGAATATCATCGTGCCCTTCACTACCGCAGCGCGATCGATTTTGACGATTTGATCCGGCTGGCGCTTCGCTCTCTTGAAACCGATCAGGATTTCCTGGAACGTCTGCGGTATCGCTGGCCATACATTTTGGAAGACGAAGCTCAGGACAGCAGCCGTTTGCAGGAACGGATTCTTAACCTGCTGGCAGGCCCTGACGGGAATTGGGTCAGGGTGGGAGATCCCAATCAGGCCATTTTTGAGACTTTTACGACCGCTCATCCAAAATATCTGCTCAACTTTATCAACCGGCCGGATGTGATCAATGAAGAGCTGCCTAATTCCGGCAGGTCCACCACCAGTATCATCAGCCTGGCCAATCATCTCATAAATTGGTCGCACAGCGAAGAGATCCCCAACCCGGAAATGGTCAACACGCTTAATTTTCCCTTGATCGATCCGGCTCCACCCAATGATCCGCAGCCAAACCCGCTTGACCGACCGGAAATGATCTTCCTTTATGAGCAGGCTCTGGAGCCTGACAAGGAGCTTCAAACCGTTGCATCCTCCCTTTCCAGATGGCTGCCGGAAAATCAGGACAAGACTGTGGCTGTCCTCGTACCCAGAAACGAACGGGGTATCAAACTGGTGGAAGAACTTAAACGGCATCAGATCGAACCCGTTGAACTATTAAACAGCAGCATCTCCACCCGTCAGACGGCGGATATTCTTGCGTCCATCCTTTCGCATCTGGCTGAACCATCTGTCAAACGATATTTGACCGAGGTGTATCGAAAAATAAAGCTTTTGGAGGATGATGCCGGAAAAATTGAACTCATCCCCAAGGTAACCCGGGTGATTCGAGATTGTGCCTATCCGGAGCGACTGTTATGGCCGCAAAGCCGGGACGCCTGGTTGGAGCTGATACCCCATCCGGACGGGTCTGTGACCACTGAACTGGAAATTTTTTGCAGTCAGGTTCGAAAATGGCACAGGGCGGCCTTGCTGCCCATCGACCAGTTGATTCTGACCATCTCCCAAAATCTGTTTCATCACTCGCTTGATCTGGCACTGTCTCATAAACTTGCTGTCTCCATGGCGGCGGCAGCCAAAAATCACCCGGACTGGATGCTGCCCCAATTCGCTCACGAGCTGCAGGAAATCGCTTCCAACCGTCGAAAGTTTACCGGTTTCAGCGAGGAAGATACCGGTTTCGACCCGTCTTTACATAAAGGGAAAGTGGTGGTATCCACCATCCATAAAGCCAAGGGACTGGAATGGGATCGAGTCTATTTACTGTCGGTCAACCAGTATGATTTCCCGTTTGGCCTGCCCGGTGACCAATATATCGGCGAGAAGTGGTTTGTGCGGGGACATATCAATCTCCAGGAAGAAGCTCTCTCGAAGCTCAAATCGCTGGTGGAAAAAGATCGGATTGGCATAAATGTTGAGGAAGGAGAGGCTACTTTTATTGCCAGAACCGGGTACGCCCAGGAAAGGCTGCGCCTGTTTTTTGTGGGCATCACGCGTGCAAAAACAGAGTTGATCATCACTTGGAATACAGGTAAATCGGGCGCGAATCAACCCTCTGTGCCTTTTTCGGAATTAATGCGATTCTGGCAGCAAAGGCAGTCAAAAAATGAATAATTTCTCTTTTTCGCAGAGCAGTCTACAGGATTTTGTGGATTGCCCAAAACGATTTGAGCTTCGATACCTGTTGAAAATTCGCTGGCCAGGTTTTATAACCGATGAACCGGAAGAAGTGCGAAGGTCGTTTATCCTGGGAAATCGCTTTCACCTTCTCTGCCACCAATTTTTTACAGGATTGCCTGTGGATACAATCACGCAGGCCATTGATGATGAAGCTCTGCTGGAATGGTGGAACAATTTTCTGGCCTGGGGGCAGGAAGCACTGGGGGAAGGTCAATATCTGCCGGAAATCACCTTGCATACCCACCTGGCCGGCCGGCAGGTTGTTGCAAAATTTGATCTGCTTCAGGTGCATGGGACAGGGATCCGCATTTACGACTGGAAAACCTCTCCAACCAGGCATGCCAGATCCTGGCTCGAAAAGAAAATCCAGACCACCCTGTACCCCCTGGTGCTTTGCCTGGCAGGTCAAAATCTTTCCGGTGATCCGACACTCCATTCTCCTGAAAATATCGAAATGGTTTACTGGTTTGCCTATCACCCACAAAATCCGGAAATTCTTTCCTACTCCAGATACCAGTTCGATGAAGACCGGCAGTACATCGAAGAACTGATTAATCAGATCAGCAACATTCCGCGCGGCAATTTTGAAATGACAGAAGATCAAAGACACTGCCGGTTTTGTACCTATCGCTCGTTCTGTGACCGGCATCCAGATCCTGTCTTGACCGGCTTGGACGAGGAAAACTCATTCGAAACTGCGCTGGAAAACCTGGCAGCCGCCTTTGAAAATCAATTGGATGAGATACCGGAAACATGGCAGAATCCATGATTACGAAATGGACTTCACCGGATCCCGTCACCGTGGACAGGCAGTTACTGGAATTGTTTCCCAAAAACCCGGTGTTTTCGGAGATTCTTCACCGGAGGGGTTTTCATACTCTTTCTGAAGCACAAGCGTTCCTGTATCCGCAATACTTTCCGCAATCCGATCCGTTTGACTTCCCCGGCATGCGGGATTCTGTACAGATTGTCTTGAACGTCATTAATCAAGGCGGGCAGATTGGTATTTGTGGTGATTATGATACAGATGGATTGACCGCCACTGCCATCCTGTATGAAGGACTTTTGAATCTCACCCGGCATGTCCATTTTCAGATTCCCGTCAGGGGAAAGGAATTACACGGCATCAGCGAAGAAACAATCAAAACTTTTCGAAATCTCGGTGTGCAAACGCTGATCACCTGCGACACCGGTGTAAGTGAGCACACATCCATCCAATACGCCAGAGAACTTGGCATGGACGTGATCATCACAGATCATCACACACTTCCGGATACCCCGGCCAATGCCAACAGTATCATCAACTCTGAGATGCTGCCCAAAACACACCCCATGCATAGTTTGAGCGGCTCCGGGGTCGCCTACAAATTCATCGAGGCCGTTTATCAGGCCACATCGATTGAAAACAAAACAACCCAATTTCTGGATCTCGCTGCGATTGGTATCATTGGAGACCAGGTCCCTCTTACCGGCGAAGCGCGCTTCCTGGCCCAGTCCGGGATTATGACGCTTCAAAATACAGAACGTCCCGGCCTGATCGAGATATTAAGAACCGCCAATGGTTCACTTTCCCAGATAAATGAAAAAATCATATCGCATGTGATTGGGCCACGCCTGAATTCGTTGAGCCGTATGGTGGATGGCAATGCAGTCATTGAATTGTTGACCACAAAGGATGAAACCCGGGCACAAATTCTGGCGCAACTCGCAGAACAAGCCAATACAAACCGCAAGCAAATGACAGATACCCTATTCATGGCTGCCCATCATGCCATTGAGCAGGATCGCAGCCTGCTGGATAAACCACTCATCTTTCTGGAAAATAATGAATGGCACTACAGCGTTCTGGGTCTTGTCGCCAGCCAGTTAGCCGAACGTTATGCCCGCCCCGTCGTCATCATTTCTTCCTTCGACGATAAAATAGTGCGCGGTTCGGCCCGTTCCATACCCGGGATTGATATTACCGCCGTCATCGCCGAAAATGCGGAAAAACTTAACCTGTATGGGGGGCATGCCATGGCGGCTGGTTTCTCGCTAAAAAAAGAAAAACTGGCGGATTTCAAGCGTTCCCTGATGGTCACAGTATCACAATTGGCAGACAAGAGCTCATCCCTCGGGGAGCAGATAACCATCGATGCTTTGCTTCCGTTGTGGGAGACTACAAAGCCCTGTTTTCTCGAGGATCACCAGCATTTCAGACCGTTTGGGCCGGAGAATCCGGTCATTAATTTCATGGCAGAGGATGTGCATTTTCTGGACAGTGTGAATTTTGGCAGAAACATGCAGCATCGCAGAATGAATGTGACAACCCGAAAATTAACCAGGCACTCTGTGATATGGTGGAACGGGGCCGATCAACCGGTTCCGCCTGATCAATTTGATTTGGTATACCAGATCACAAACTCAAAGCCCTCCAGTCAATCAGATCTCCAGATCATCCTGATCGCATTCCGCTCCCACGAAAAAGCTCCTGTCTTTTTGTATTCCAGAACCCCAACCCTCGAAGTGATTGACTGGCGGGATAAAACCGAAATGGATCAGGTGATCCAACAACTGTCGATGCAGGACAACACAAAAGTCTTTGCAGAGGGAACTCAACATTTGGCAGGCAATATTTCGGTCAACGACAGGCTTGACATCACAACCTGTGACGAGTTAATCCTGTTGACATATCCGGCCAGCTATGACATCCTGAAAGAGCTGCTGAAGAAGGCTTCACCCAAAAAAGTGTACGTTGTTGGCATCCTCGCCGAAATGGACGAAAAGACCCTTTTGATGCACGCTGTCACCGAAGATATTCTTGGATCCTTTCGCTGCCAGCATGGTAGTCTGAATATTCAGCAGCTTGCAGCAAAAACCGGGCAGACAGAAGGAAGCATTCGCCTGGCCATCGATTGGCTGGTCGATAAAACAACGCTCCGTTATAAAGAAAAAAACAGCTCAGAAATTGTTCTGGACAGGTCAGGCACACCCGGTGCTAATGAGCAAGGTATCCTCGAGGATCTGGAAAGATCTCTCGAAGAGACTGCTGCCTTCAAACGACATTTTCAAAAAACGGATATCCGAAATTTGTTTATGAATATCGAAATGGAAAATCAGGAAAACAGATGACCTATTTCTTATCGGCCGGCTTTTTATTGAACAGCCAAGAGGTGACAAGAAGGAAAAACAGGGCAGCGACCAGTGAGGGCCCATATCGCACCGGGCCGATGCTCCAAAATGTGAGATCCAAATATTCGGCGGAGTAATGTCCCGCCCAGAAACCCATCACGCTGGCAACGATATACAGAAGAATAAAAAATGGGCCGCCACCCTTCCATAAATGGAACAAGACACCCAAAAATACTGCGACCAACGTACCAAAAAGAAATGCGGGAACGGTCATCACTACCTCACAGAACTTCAGCCCATATATCGATCGAGATTGTTTCTCCCCCAGAACAGGTTCTCCTTTATAAAAAAACTGCAAATTGGCCGTGGAGCACACCCAGGAGAATTCCTCTTGCTTTTACCACAAATTGGTCATTTCTCACCTGACTGACTTCAACATTTGCAGGCCTGGACTGATAACAAATTTTTACTTGG
>JAJFTV010000136.1 GCA_021372725.1 Chloroflexota bacterium
AAGCTTGTTCCCCCGATCGCCGGCGTTGATAAACCCTTTGTCTGCGACGCCTGGCAAATTCTGGACAAACGTGTCGCTCCCAAGCAAAACATTGTTATCATCGGCGGCGCGCTGATCGGCATGGAAGTGGCTGACTATCTCAGTGAAAAAGGCGTTAAAGTTACGATTGTGGAAATGCTGAAGCGCTCTCCCGTGTTGAAAATCACATCTCATGGCTATATGCTGCACAACCGCCTGCGTGAGAGAAACTGTCAGATGATCTTTGGCGCCCAGGTCAAGACCATCGGTGAAGACTTCGTGGAATTTAACTTATCCGGTGAAATGTCCAGAATTGCACCTGTTGATCAGGTGGTGATTGCCGCGGGAATGAAGCCCGTCAACGCACTCCAAAGTGTTCTGGAGAAACTAGGGATTTCCTTTGCCGTCGTCGGCGATGCCCGCACGCCCAGAAGAATCATTGAAGCAACGGAAGAAGGGGCACGCGCGGCCTGGGCGCTGTGATCACAGACCGTGCCGCAACGGCGAAAAATGCCGTTGTGGTATCCGGATTTCATTATTTGTATTTATATCTGCCGGATTCCCGCTGATTTCCCTGAAGCTGGCAGAAAAGAGCTGAATGCAGCTTCGACGGCGAGCGGTTAAGACGCGCAGCCATCTCAGCACACGTTCGATCAGGATTCACCAATGACTCTGTCTATTCGGCTCAAAAAAGAAATTGTCTATTTGAAGTTGCTTTTTGATCAAACGGAATATATTGAAATAATTAAGGAACAACCATTGACATTCGATAGAGGGCCTCATATATTACGAATAGTGTAAGTTTGGGTTAAAACATTTTGAGGTGCAAAGGTTGACCACCATGTTCTTTAGAATCTTGGTGGTTTTTTCTTTCTATCATAGCGTAAATCCGACTTAAGGCAATTTGAAGAAAGGAGGATGAAAGCAATGTCAGAAGGTAAGGTAAAATGGGATAAATTGAGGCATTCCATCAGAATTATTAGTCTTTTGGAGTGCCTCTTCGTTTTCAGCATAATTTGTAACGTTTGAAAGAAAGATAAGCAAAGGAGTTAAAAAATGGGAAAGTCTATGTACAACTTTGGTAAGAATACCAAAGAAAAAGCCAGACAGCTAAAACAGATGGAAAAGGCTGCAAAGCGTCTGGCAGCTAAGCAGAATAAGGCGAATATAGAACTGACCACACCGGACCAAGACTCAGATACAATGGAATCGAGCCAACTAAAGGAGGTATTATGAGCCAGCACAAGATTGAACGGACAAAGAAACTGGATCGCAAAAGAAGAAGGCGGGAGCAGAGTCTGAAGCTCCGGGCAAAAGAAAAGAAGGTTCCCAACAAGAAGAAATAGGCAAACAAAAGAATGGAGTTTCATAAACATGGCAGAAGAAAAAGGATTGAATAAACCGGTAAAATTGAAATCAGACTTGGCGGCATTCCTGGGGGTTAGCTCACTTCCGCGTACAGAGATAACCAAAAAGCTGTGGGATTATATTAAGGCCAACAAACTGCAAACCAGAACAATCAATGGTAAACCGGAAAATGCCGGCAAGAATATTGTGGCTGATGCCAAATTAATTAAAATATTCAAAAATACCAAAACCACCAGCAAGACCGGCAAAGTAACTGATTTAACAAAATTACAAGAAGGTCAGACGATTGATATGATGCAAATGGCATCTGTTGTTAGCGCCAATATTGAATAAACTAAAAAAGGAGATTTAAAAATGCCCGAAGGAAAAGTTAAATGGTTTAATGACACAAAGGGATTTGGTTTTATCGAGCAGGATGGCGGCAAGGACCTGTTCGTGCATCATTCCGCAATACAGGGAGAAGGGTTTAAATCGCTGGCAGAGGGTGAGCGTGTCAGTTTCGATGTCGTTCAAGGCGCCAAGGGTCCTGCTGCCGAGAATGTTCGGAAACTCTAGTGTCTTACCTGAGGGGCATTGATCTTTGACATGCCTCTTGACATTGATGATGAGTAACACGCTGTAAGAATTGCAAGATACCTCCGATGCGCGTATTTTAGTCTATTTTATTGGACGTTATACGTAATGATCCGTACTGCAAAATATATAATTGAGGAGTTATCTTCATGATCCATATTTATCAATGTAAGAAAAGCAGTGAACCGGGGCATCCCGCTCGCTCAAATGCCCTGCAACTGTGGCTCTAAGCTCATTGCGCGACTGCCGAAAACTCGCCCTGCGGGCTCAGACAGTTCGGCAGTCTTTTGCTCCATTTCGCTAAGAGTCACAACGTTTCGGACATATTCGTTCACGGTATGCCCCGGTTCAACTGCTTATAATTTCATTCATTGACTGGTAAAAAAATCTCTTAGACAGATATTCATAGTCAATTGCCAATGTAAAGATGCGACTCCGTTTGTCGTGCCAACTGCCGTTTAGGGTGGTAACTCATAGGAGGATAAACTATTTTTTCTTGCATTGAGTTCAAGATGTTGTATTATTCGCCTCGCATCACGCATTACAATAAAACGGAATATTAACCGGGGTTGAAAACTGATTTTTCAAGACCGAACCCTATCTTTTTTCAGTGCACCCCAAACC
>JAJFTV010000159.1 GCA_021372725.1 Chloroflexota bacterium
CGCTGCCGTTTGTGGATGTGTTCTGCGAGACAGGCGCTTTCAGCCTGCAGCAGACACGGCGCATCCTTGAGACAGCCCAAAAATCAGGCTTTCCGCTCAAGGTACACGCCGATGAGTTTGACAATCTGGGCGGCGCCAGCCTGGCCGTGGAGCTGGGTGCCATATCGGCTGATCATCTGGTCAAGACTTCAAAGAAGGATATTGATGCACTGGGTGGCAGTAATACGGTTGCAGTGGCTCTACCCTGCACCCCATTTGGGCTGGCCGAACAGCAGTACACGCCTGCCCGGGCCATCCTGGATGCCGGCGGGATCCTTGCCATTGCCTCGGACATCAACCCCGGTCTGGCCTGGGGCGAAAGCATGCAATTTGTGATTGCCCTGGCCTGCCGCTACCTGTGCATCACACCGGCCCAGGCGATTGTGGCAGCCACCATCAACGCCGCCGCAGCCATTGGCGCAGCCGACCGGCTGGGCTCACTGGAGGCGGGCAAGCAGGCCGACCTTCTCATCCTGACCGAAAGCGACTATCGCCACCTGGGTTACCGTTTTGCCACCAACCTGGTGGATACCGTCATCAAAAAAGGCTGGCCGGTCGTCCGTGGACAGGAGATTGTGTAACATGCCAACCCTTGAACAAGCTGAAAAATGGTATCGTAGCACGGATGGAGTGCATGACTTCGATCACATCCGGCGGGTGTATGCCATGGCAACCCGCCTGGCCCGCGAGGAGGGAGCAGATCTGGAGATCGTGCAGGCTGCTGCTCTGCTGCATGATGTAGCTGACAGCGCTGCCGGCACACCTGAGCGCGCAAACCATCATACTGCTTCAGCCGAAGTTGCAGAGAAGGTGCTCACGGAAGAAGGCTGGCCGGTGGAGCGCATCGCGGCCGTGCAGCACTGCATCCGTTCACACCGTTTTCGCAAGGTAGAGGAACGCCCTGCAACACTGGAAGCCAGGATTTTATTCGATGCGGACAAGCTGGACGTACTGGGCGCGGTGGGCGTAGCACGTGTCATCGCTTATGCAACCATGGCGGGGCAGCCTGCCTATGCACCACCCTCGGAACAATTTTTGCAGACAGGCAAAGAGTCACCCAATGAACCGCACAGCGCTTATCACGAACATCTGTATAAGTTGGTGAAGATCAAGGATTTGCTATTTACCTCCACCGCCCGCAGCATCGCTGAAGAACGCTTCCGCTATCTGGATGAATTTTTTCGCCGGTTGATTGCGGAAACTCAAGGCAAGATGTAAGGTTTTCAACCTGGAGGGTTGAGTATTCTTGTAGTTTACAGGATAAGACCACTACAGTCCATCCCCCATATTAATATAAATTTCCCTGTTTTGGGGCGGGTAAGGGATGGGGTTTACTCTCTTACAAACCTGATCAACTCGTAATCGCATGCCGGCTTGTATCGAAGGCATAACTGCGAAAAATAATAATATTACCTTTGATCAAAAATATCGAAATTGGAAAAAATGTTCTGAATATGTGTGTTAAAATAATTTTTGGACATAATTCCTAAAGGAGAGATATGGAACAAACACTCCCTCGCTTTATACTTCAAAATGAGACGGAAATTACAAAACCTTTAGAGATAGGATTTGAAAAAACATGCGATTGCACTCCCAACAAGTTGAATTGCATGACCGGAAAAGAATGGATAAAATCTCAATTAGGCGTTTGGCAATTCACTTATGAAAAAAGGGATATTAGGGATAAAACTGTACATCCTGCCACATTCCCTATCTCATTATCCAGGCGCGTAATTGAACTTTTTACACATAAGGGAGAGCTTGTACTTGACCCATTTGTCGGTAGTGGAACAACATTGATTGCGGCTCAAGATTTGAATCGTAATGCTGTTGGATTTGATTTACAGGAGAAATATTTACAAATTTGTACTGACAGGTTAAATTCCAATGCAGGTCTATTTTCCGAATCATGGCAAATGGCAATTCAAGATGATGCCAGAAATATTTCCTCTTGGCTTCCACCCGAATCGTTATCTTTGATATGGACATCACCCCCGTATGCGAATCTCTTAAATCGAAAAAGAAAAAACAAATCTCGTCGCAACAGGGATAATGGCCAACTCGGAAAAGTTGAACAATATTCACAAGATGAACGTGACCTTGGAACAATGCAATTGGATGATTATACTTTAGCGATGGGTGATATTTTCGAGAAATTATTGCCACTTCTTCAACCAAAAGCGCATTGTGTTATTAATGTGCCTGATATGTGGTGGGAAAACACAAGAATAACCATTCATGTATCCTTGATAGAAGAGTTACGGAAACGCGGCTATGAATTAAGAAACATAATAATTTGGGATAGAACAAATATTGTGAATCAAATAGGGATTTTCGGGTGGCCTTCGAACTACATAACGATGGGCGTTACGTTCGAGTATTTGCTTGATTTTTGGAGACCACCAGTAAATGACGTTAAAGAAAATAAGTAGACTGATTCGGACACAAAAGTATATCAAAGAGGTCAATATATAGAATGAAGTACAGGCAAAGTCAATAAAGCAAGTTGCCAACTCACCTCGAATCAAAGACTGTATAAGTCACTTTAGAGAAGATTGTAACGAACTTTGGGAAAATAACTTATCTGGTAAACAAGGATGGTTCTATTATGACCTATATCAATATGAAGAATATTTAAAGAGGTTATGATGGTAGAAATTTACACTAAAGAACAACTCATAATACGGCTTCGAGAAATACGTGAAATGGGATGGATTAGAAATGAGCGACCGGGGAACGTGGGGGGAGTTGGGAATACAATCGAGGACTTGCTTGGAATTGAAGAAAATAATCTGCCCATACCCAATGCGTCTGAATGGGAATTAAAATGCCAAAGGGCAAGCTCATCAAGCCTGACAACCTTATTTCATTTTGAACCATCTCCCACCGCCCTAAAAATAGTTCCGTCTATTCTTTTACCAAAATATGGGTGGAAACACAATGAAGCAGGAAAAAAATATCCATTAACAGAAATGAGTTTTCGACAAACAATTTCTGGGGCAATAAGAAGTGATAGAGGCTTTATGGTTGTGATAGATAGAAAAGAGAAGAAAGTTGCTGTTTCATTCGATGCAAATTATGTGGACACAAAACACTCTGAATGGCTAGAAGGGGTATCAAATAAGGTAGGATTAGCAGAACTTGCACCTCAACCATATTGGGGATTTGATGACTTATTTCATAAAGCCGGAACGAAATTGTTGAATACATTTTATGTTCTTGCTGATGTAAAAAAAGATGGCGAAGGTACAGAATATTTCAAGTATAGTCGAATCCTGAAGCTAACGAATTTTTCTTTTGATGGATGGTTAAATGCGATTGAAGCTGGATGCTTGTACGTAGATTTTGATGCTAGAACAGGGCACAATCACGGTACAAAATTCAGGCTTAGGCAAAATGAATTACCTCGCCTTTACGCAAGCATAGAAGAAATATAAAGAATACGAAGGTCTATATTTCCCAACTTTTAGTGGCAACAACGATATCAGAATGGGTAGTTATTTTCACAGACACCTCCGTTTGTAAAGAAAAAAAGCCAGTCTTTCCCGCTTCAACTTGATATTTTCAATTCTCCCTGAGGCTGCGGTCTACTTTACAGCGGCAGGCTATACCCTGCCCGGTGGCCAGCGGGTGACACAGACTCCCCGACAGGCAGATGGATTGCTGTTGAAGACCCAATCGCATGCGTTCAGGTAGATCCGGCTCGCTGATCAAAGGGCGGCTTAACGATATGAAGTCAACCACACCGCTCTCCAGGGTTTCTTCCATCATCTTTCTGGTTCTAAAACCGCCCACCAGCAGAATGGGGATATCCACTTTCGGGCGGGCCTGTTGGGCCCAGAAAAGAAAATAAGCCTCGTTTTCAGCGGGCCTGATGCCTTTGGCGACGTTGATAAACTTCTCACCGCTAAACCCGCCGCTGATTTCAACGGCATCGATACCCATCTCAGGCAGTGCAGCCAGAACATCCAATCCTTCAGCCAGCCTTAAACCGCCTTCGATTCCGTCCATCAGACCCAGTTTGATCATCACCGGGTACTGCAGGCCCACCTGGTCTCGGACGGATTTTACAACGTCCCGCAGAAATTGCATACGTTTCTTTGGATTGCCTCCCCAGCGGTCATTTCGCCGGTTGATTAAGGGTGACAGAAACTGCGAAACCAGGTATCCGTGTGCACCGTGGATTTCCACGCCGTCAAAACCGGCTTCTTTTGCCCGTCGGGCTGCCTGTCCGTAAGCTTCGATGGCTTCCCAAACTTCTTCTTCCAGCATGGCATGTGCCGGACGGGCGAACTTTTTCGAGTAGACGTCCGATGCAGTCAGGGGCTGCTCAACGGTTTCAAGGCTGCACTGTATCCCGCCGTGATTGATT
>JAJFTV010000169.1 GCA_021372725.1 Chloroflexota bacterium
GTAAATGAAATCAATACTGCCAGGCAAGCTTTCGAAGCCCGTCCAAGCCAGGCAGAAACCTGTTACCAATTGGCACAATTGTTATTCCAGGCTGGTGATTTTTGGGAAGCCCAGGCTCTGCTGCAGCCGCACCGTGAAACAAACCATTTATCTTCTGAAAGCACATCACTTCTTGCCAGCCTGGAAATACTGCTGGGGCATTACCTTCAGGCAGAGGAACTTCTCGCAGAACTTGAAACACTTCAGGCGGATGATCCGGCAGCCAGGATGAAGACCCAAATCAGGAAGATGATGGCATACTACCAAACCGGCCAATTTTGTAAATCGCACAGTCTTTTCAAAGGCATGGAAGATAAAATCCAGCTTCCTGTTTGGGAACAGATGAAAGCCTTTGGTGAAGAGGTGCCTTTCCACGTGAATTGGCATGGGTTGCGTGAAGAAAATATCCCATTCCTTATTACCGATCCTCTTCCAATCATCGAGCTGGAAATCCAGGGGAAGAGGATTTACTCCCTGATCGACACCGGCGGTGATAACCTGTACCTGGATGACCAGTATGCTGCCGAATTAGGCATTCGCCCGGTTGCAGAATCGATTGGCCATTTTGGCGGAGGAATGGAAGGAAAGATCGGTTTTGCAATAGGCAGAAACCTCTGTCTGGGAAACGTGACCCTTGATGCGGTGCCGATTACTATCATGCCCACCCAACGATGGTCAAAGGGGTTCGCGGAAGGAAAATATGCCATCGGCGGGGTGATGGGTACCGGCATCCTCAAGCAGTTTCTTGCAACCATCGACTATCCTTCCGGTCAACTGGTCTTACGCCCGCGCAGCGACTCAAACCCATTGGCTGGTATTGAAATTCCGTTTGTGCTCCATCAGACTCACCTGATGATGGCAAAAGGTTCCCTAAACGGCTTTGATCACCTCACCTTCTTTGTTGATTCCGGTCTGGCAGCCGAGGCATCCTTTAGTGCCCCCATTCAGACCCTGCAATATACCGGAATACCCATTCCAGATACCCGCATTGACGAAAACGGCATTGGTGGAGGAGGTGAAGGGTTATGGGCCAGCGGCACTTTCAAGATAGAGAGCCTTGGTTTGGGATCTTTACTCCGTCATGATTTGGAAGGAGACTACGGTTCTTTGGTGCCTGGAACCTATTGGCAGAATGGATTCATCCAGGATGGGTTGATTTCTCACAATTTCCTGCGGCAGTACCGCTGGACTCTGAATTTCAACAAAATGAAATACATTTTTAACCTATAGTGAGGTTTACCATGTTCAATTTGGATCCAAAGCAAGAAGAACGGGCGCAGCGATTGCTGCATGAGGCCGTCGTCATCGATTCGCTGGGCGGTTATGACGAACCCACCGACGAATATAAACGCTACGCAGATAAACTTCTGGCAACCAACATGCATTTCACAGAAATCTATGAAATGCTCAATCGTTTTGAATCAGAACACCCCCTCGAATTGGGGCCGGCCTGGAAAGAAGGCTTTCGTACCAGCGCGATGAACTGCTTGAGCCTGACCATGGGGCCGTATGGAAAAGAAATGTTCTCTTTCGATGCGGCAATCAAGGATCTGGCCATCTGGACGTACAAACTGGATACCATCCCTGACCTGTTGAAGGTAACCAAGGCGGATGATATCCTGCGCGCCAAGCGGGAAGGGCGTTTTGGGATCATTTTAAATTTCCAAAATACCACGCATATCGGAGCTACGCTGGATAATCTTGATTTCTTCTACAGACTGGGTATCCGGCAGATTCAAATGACCTACAACAATCTGAACCTGGTCGGTTCAGGCTGCACCGAACGCGTGGATTGTGGCTTGAGCCGTTTTGGCCTTAAAGTGGTTGAACGGATGAACAAGCTGGGAATCCTGATCGATGTATCCCATTCAGGCTATAGGACATCATTGGAAACTATTGAAGTATCGGCTGCGCCTGTGGCATTCACTCACACTGTTTGCAAGGCTGTCCATAACCACGATCGTGGAAAAACAGACGATCAATTGGAAGCGATTGCCCGGCGAAATGGTTATGTGGGGATTGCGTTGGTTCCCTTCTTCATTACTTCAGAACCTGAGGCGACCGTGGAGCATTTTCTTGATCATATTGACCATGCAGTGAAGGTGGCGGGAGCTGATAAAGTAGGCATTGGCACCGATTACGATGAACCTTACGAACCGCTTGGGGTACGCATGAATGAAGATGTGCTGGGCGGCCTGGGATTTGAAGCCAAACATGCCGTTGACTTCAATCGTAAAACAAAAGGATATCATAACTGGCGTGATTACATCAACCTGACGCGTGGCCTGATCACACGTGGATACAATGATGAGGAGATCAAGGGAATACTCGGTGGCAATTTCCTGAGAATTTTCCGTGAGGTTGTGGGATAAGAACCCATTTACAAAAGACAAACCCTTTCTTCTTTATCTGGTGATAAAATCAGGGTATCGTCCTTGTGCTTTGTCAAATATAAAACAGCAATTTGGTTCAAACCGATGAATGTTTGACAAAGCTTAAAATGTTCTGTTCTGTTCATTTTTCGATTTTTCATCGATCTTTGACAGAACGCTGGAACTCGACCATAAAGTTAATTGAGGTTTCCCGTGACATACGCCAAAACAATCGCCGACCAGCTCAATGTTAAACCTGGGCAGGTTCAAGCCGTCATCGACTTGCTGGAAAATGAAAACACCATTCCATTTATCGCCCGTTATCGTAAAGAGGCTACCGGAAATTTGGATGAGGATCAAATCAGGCTGGTGGACAGCCTGTTGGATCGATTGCGAAGCCTGGATAAACGGCGCAAGACGATCCTGGATACGATTGAAAGCCAGGGTAACCAGAATGATGCCCTGCAAAAAAAAATTCAGGCAGCCGCCAGTTTGACCGAACTGGAAGATCTGTACCGTCCGTACAAGCCCAAACGGCAGACACGCGCCAGTGTTGCCCGGCAGAAGGGTTTGACCCGCCTGGCTGAAAGCATTGTCCGCCAGGGCCTCACCGGTTTGACACCTGAGAAGATGGCGGCACGTTATCTGAATGAGCAGGTCACCAGTGTGGAGGACGCACTGGCAGGAGCGCGCGATATTGTCGCAGAAGCGATCAGTGATCATACTGAAATTCGGCGCAGGGTGCGGGAAAAAGCTCTCTTATGGGGAATACTGCACAGCAAAAAAATCGAAGAAGCCAAAGATGAACGATCCGTTTATGAAGCCTATTATGATTTTAGTCTTCGTGTCGAGCAGGTAAAACCCTACCAGGTACTTGCAATCAACCGGGGAGAGAAAGAAAAGGTCCTGCATGTGCAGGTAGAGATAGCAGAGCGGGATTGGCTGGATGAGATCAAAACCCATTTTCATCCCAATGTCAATTCGCCAATGTTCGATCAGTTGAAACAGGCCATCGAAGATGCCGCCCAACGGCTTCTGCTGCCGGCCATCGAACGGGATATTCGCTCGCACCTGACCGAAAAGGCAGAACAGCAGGCCATCAGTGTATTTGCATCCAACCTGCGGTCACTATTAAACCAGCCCCCCATGACAGGTTATACCGTGATGGGTATCGATCCCGGTTTCCGAACCGGCTGCAAAGTGGCAGTTGTCGATCCGACAGGCAAGGTACTGGATACTGCTACAATCTTCCCTCATCCGCCACAAAACATGCGTGAAGAAGCTTTTGCCAGGCTGCTGGAACTGGTGGATGAACACACCGCCACCCTGATTTCCATTGGCAATGGAACGGCATCTCGTGAGACAGAGCAATTGGTTGCCGAATTGGCTGCAAAACGGCCAGGGCTGCACTATATCATCACCAATGAAGCCGGGGCCAGCGTTTACAGCGCCAGCCCCCTGGCAGGCAAGGAACTGCCGTCCATGAATGTTTCCATGCGCGGAGCTGTTTCCATCGCCCGGCGAATTCTGGACCCACTGGCCGAGCTGGTGAAAATCGAACCCAGATCGATTGGCGTCGGGATGTATCAACACGATGTCAATGTGTCCGCAATGGAAAACGCATTAAACGGTGTGGTGGAAAGTGTTGTAAACCGCGTTGGGGTGGAGTTGAACAGCGCATCACCGGCCCTGTTGACGTACGTTGCCGGAGTGGGCCCCTCGCTGGCCGAGAAAATTGTTGCCTATCGCGATGAAAACGGAGCCTTTCGTTCGCGGGTCATGCTGCGTGATGTCAGCGGACTGGGCCCCAAGGCGTACGAACAGTGTGCCGGTTTTCTTCGCATCCGCGAGGGGGAAGACCCGTTGGATGCCAGTGCCATCCATCCTGAAAGTTACCCGGCTGCCTTGCAGGTGCTTGAACATGCCGGAATATCCATGCAAACGCCCTACCAGGAACGCTGCAATGCGTTGAATAAGCTGAGACAAAGCTGTCAAATGGAACAACTCGCCGCCGAATTGCAGACCGGTGTTCCAACCCTGGAAGATATCTTTGACCAGCTTGCCCGCCCCGGGCGTGACCCCCGTGAAGATTTACCTGCACCCATTCTGCGCAGTGATGTGTTGAAAATGGAGGACCTAAAGACCGGCATGCGCTTGAAAGGCACAATTCGCAATGTGGTTGATTTTGGATCTTTTATCGATATTGGGGTAAAAAATGACGGACTGCTTCACCGCAGCCAGATACCGCCCGGCCGGCATTTTAACGTGGGGGATATTATCGAAGTGGAAGTCATCAAAGTTGAGCCCGAGCGGGGTAGAGTGTCACTGAAGTACATCGAGTGATGTTCCATTGTAGAATCATTTTGTCACCCCACCCCTTTTCACCCCCTTCCGGGTTTCGGAAGGGGGATGGCTGTAGAAATGGGAGATTCCGCTGTAAAAACGACGTTTCTGTTACATTATTCAATAAGAAAATCTAAATGGAATTCTTCAACACTCTCTTACTGGATGGGTTTGATTTGAATGCCAGCGTTAATCAGCGCATCGTGGATGGCCTGGCTGACTGCCAGCGCATTGGGTGAATCGCCATGGATGCACAGCGTGTCCACCGGAAAGGACGCCTGCATCTCTCCACTATCAATACGGACACCTTCGTTGACCAGGCGCAGAGCCTGGGCTGCAGCTTCCTGCGGAGAATGGATGATTGCACCAGGCAGCTTACGCGACATGAGGGAACCGTCAGGGTTGTAGCCGCGTTCCGGGAAACCTTCATTGGCGCTGCGCAGGCCTGCCTCGGAGGCTGCCTCCTGCATTAAGGATCCGGCCAGACCTACCAGAATAACGGATTTGCTGAAACGTGCCACACCTCGGGCAATGGCTCGGGCAGCTTCGCGATTTTTGGCCGCGAAATTGTACAACGCCCCATGCGGTTTGACATGCGTCAATTCAGTACCAGCAGCCTGCAAAAAACCCGCCAGGGCTGCAACCTGATAGAGAGTGAAAGATTCAATTTCCTCGGCGGTCATGTCCAATGTACGCCGGCCGAAGCCCTGCAGGTCAGGATAGGCCGGATGGGCTCCCACCGCCACGCCATGTTCCAACGCCATTTTGACGGTTTTATCCATTACCAATGGGTCACCGGCATGAAAGCCACAGGCGATGTTGACGGATGTGACGCGGGTGATCAAGTCTTCGTCCTGCCCCAGTGTGTAGCGCCCAAAACTTTCTCCCATATCGCAATTGATGTCAATATTCATCGGATTTCCCTCCGCAAGATTTGGATCATCCTTATTGGATGTAGTCGGTTTCATTGTATCCCGTCTGCTTTATACAGGCTTCCAAATTATTGATTAACCGGCGGTAGCGCTGCTGGGCAATTTCGATGGTGACAGGTGCAAATCGTACACTGTCCACACCCGGAACGCACTGTGCCAGTACCGGCAGATCAGCGCTGATGACGGTGGCAATTTTGGTATAACCGCCCGTGGTGGGATGTTCGCTCATCATCACGATTGGCTGGCCGTTGGCCGGTACCTGGATGGAGCCAAATGCCATACCGTCCGAAAGCATATCCGCTCCGCTGGTGTGTTCCACCTGGGGCCCATCCAGCCGGTAGCCCATTCGGTCGGATGTGGAGCTGATATGGTACAGGCTGTTGTAAAACGTGTCCAATCCGGTCGAGGTGAACCGTTCATCCTGCGGCCCTGGTATCACATGGATGGTTGGTTGAGTCTGGTAGACGGGTCGAGATTCAGGTAGTACACAACGACCGGCGAGAGGGTAAATGGAATCAGGTTGGGGGAAAAGGGGCAGAATGTCGCCATTTTTCAGGATTGTTCCCTGTAAACCGCCGATTTTTCCTTTTAGATATGTAGAACGGGAACCCATCAGAAGGGGCAATGCGATCCCGCTGCTGACGGCCAAGTAGCCCCAGTTCCCGTCACCGGAACGGGAGAATTCCAGATAATCGCCACGCCGGGCAAAGATGGACATCCAAAACGGCATGGGTCTGCCGTTCACGACAAGCGAGAAACCGGAACCGGCAGCCGCGATCAGGCAGTCATCACCCATGACAAGAGCAGGGCCGGAAATACAAAACTCCAGCCCGGCCGCATCCCACGAGTTACCCACCAGCAGATTGGCCGCATACAGAGCAAAACGATCCATCGGCCCCGAGCAAGGAATACCGTATTTTTCGTAGCCAAAGCGGCCGGCATCCTGGATACTGGTGAGAAAACCTGCAGAGTGGATCAAAACCGACATTCGATATATACCTCCAAAGGGCACCCATTTTTTGCAATTCTCAACACACTCGATTATTCAATTCTTATAAAACGTACCACATCACCTGGTGATAGAAATATCGGCCGCTCACTGGCAGGGTCAAACAACTTAACCGCCGTCCATCCGATCAACTGCCAGCCGCCCGGAGAATCGATGGAATAAATACCGGTCTGGCTCCCGGCAATGCCCACCGAGCCGGCTTTTACCAACGTACGGGGCGATTGCAGGCGGGGAGTGGCAATGCGGTCATCCATTCCGCCCAGATAAGGGAAACCCGGCGTGAAGCCCATCATGTATACCGGATAATCGCGGCTGGTATGGATTCGGATTACCTCATCTGTCGAGAGATGATTATGGCTGGCAACAAATTCCAGATCCGGACCGTAATCTCCACCGTATTGGGTGGGGATTTCCACCAGGCGGGAGGGTTGTTCATCCACCTGCTGCAGCTTGCTCACCCGATTTTGAATCTCGGAAAGCGCTTGCGAAAAATCGACCAGGAGCGGGTCATAATAGATCAATAGAGATGTGTAAGTTGGGACGGTCTCTACAAAACCGTCAAAGCATTCCCGGGTAAATAACTTGTCCAGGGCATGCACACGCCGGTTGATTTGTAGATCAATTTCATCGCCGAGGATCACCAATACCGCATTGTCACCGGCAGGTTTATAGATGGGATATGTGGAAGAGGACATTTTGCAACCCTGACGTTCTTCCTGTTACTACATTTCGTTTTCTGCGGGGATCAAACCAAAGTTTTCAGCCGTAAATGTTTTCTCTTTGAATTGGTCGAAGGTAAGTTGATCGGCCTCAAGCCCGTCCGAACGCAGCTTTTCAAACAAGCCGATATAACTCATTGTGGAACGGGCTTCCCAGTTCAATTCCAGTTGTTCTGCAGTCTTCTGGATGCATACAGCACCGGGGCCTTCAATCTCCAGAAAATTGCCAAAGGGCATTTCATCCAGATCAATTTCTACATCGTGGAGCTGGTATGTGGTGCGATATTTTTCATACTGTACACTGACTTCGTAACCCAACGCAGAAAGCAGGGCTTGTGCCGTGTCAAAATCATCGACTTGAATTTCCAGTTCTTCCCGTTCGCTGATCATATCTTCATTACAGGCACGGTCTTTGTATGTCAGGCGGACCTGGCTATCCTGCCTCAGGCGCAGGACTTTGCCTGCTGCCGTCAGACTGCGGTCCGGAAAATCAAAGCGCAAATTCCTTTCAAAAACACGCGGTTTAATGATTTCAGCACCTGCAGCCAGCAAGTGTTTTTGGATATTCTTTACATCGGTAAGAAAAAACTTGACTTCACATTCTTTTGCCATAACAACCTTTACTTACTCCTGTCCGGGTGTAATGAGAAGCTGAAATATCTGGATAGCATCCCGGTTTGTGATTTTGTGATGAAGTTCATCACTCCACCCGATCATCCATTGATCATACCATGAAGCGACTCGCCGCGATCATTTCCCTCTTTCGCAAGGCATGCCGTCAGCTCTGGCAGTGTGAAAAACGCCATGCCGGTGTCATTTACTATGGATCGATTTCCTGTGCAGGAATTTGCTTTCTTTTGGCATGGCCGGTATCCACCAGGCAAAAGCCAACGCCAGCAGGGAGGCGAATAAAACAAAGGGCCAATTGTTCCAGGATAATGATGATTGAGACATGAACAAATAATCAAACCAGTACCATAAAAAGCATCCCAGGGCGGATAACCTGGAAAGCCAGGTTGCGGAGGATACCCCAAACCACAAGGCAGCAGCCGAAGCCAGACCTGCCAGTCCCCAGACAGCTCCGCTCAGGGCAATATACAGCAATTTGCTTTGGGAAAGGTATGTGGCCAGTAGATCTCCATTGGCAAAGACGGCATAACAACGAACCCCGCCAAACCAGGCCAGCACCAGGTAACCCACGATAAGAACCTTAAGCAGAAAGGTTCTACTGAATGTTTCGCCTATCCTTTCGGGGGAGGGATCTTCAAGCGGTGATGTAATCCCTGATCGATTTTTTGGGACGCCAACACCGGAATCTTCTTTCGTATCTTCAGGTATCAAATTTGAATCCTATGGCTCATTTTGTATAAATCGAATTGCTGTTTCAGAATGACTATTCTATGCCAATTTCCCACAGGTGAACATGGGCGGGTTCCTGATCGCGGACACTGTTGACCTCGATTCGCAGCCTGGTAGCTGTGATTTCCTCCTCCAAGTCAAATAAAACATTGCGCGGTGAGGGGGTTTCGACAATCGTGCGTGTAAACGGGATGACTTCTCCGTTAATATCGGTGAAGTACAAGTCCACCACCGCCGGGGGGCCACCCACTTTAACTTGAACGGAGTGAACAGACCGTGGGTTCGGGAAATCGATCTCCACCACCAGTGGATTGGCTTCCATGGTTCGCAGCAGGCTGTTGGGATCACCATCAAAGGCATTTTCGATGGAGCCCAGATCCAGATACGAATATTTCACCTGCCACACTTCGCTGCCCATTTCTAGGCTGCTCTCCTGAAGAACACGCCTTGCCTTTCGTTCAGCCGCAAGGATCTGATCGATGTTGTCGATATAACGCAAGCGGACAAACAGGAAACCCGGCTCGCCATTGGGATACTCGATGATTTTCTCCACCCGGATATCGGTAAATTTCCCGCTCTCCAACATCAATTTATATTCGGACGGGATCATCACAAAGAGGGTCTGGTCATCCAGGGCCTTTTTTTCGTTGAAATACCCCGCGATGGATCCCATCTGGAAAGGAGGAGTTGGATAAAAGAAAAATCGAGCGGTTGTATCCGTGCCGTTTCCCCAGGCAGGGGAGACAATCAGTTCATCATCAGGATGCTGCTCGATGTATTCGCCGACGGTTGAAAAAAGCTGTTTGGCGCCCCACTGCATGCCGGCCAGTCCGTAATCCTGAACCCAGAGGGGGCTATTCTTCAATGCATCCCAGGTCATCATAACGTTGATTAAACACAGCATGCCAAAGATTACCCCTGGCAGCCATTTTCGAAGTTGTGGAGCGAGGCTGGATATTTGTTCAATTGTCCAGCTCAGTCCAAGACCACTCAGCAGCGCCAGCGGAATGACCATAAACAAAGCACGCGTGATCCCCAAAGCCACCAGCGCCGCGCCTGCCGGGGCAGCCAGCAGCGCAATCAACAGCGCGCGATACTCTGTTTTTTTTATCTTGCTTACCGCCACGCCCAACCCCACCAGCATGAAAGGCATTGTTGCCCAAAGAACATGCCCGTATCCTTTCATCAAATGGCGATCCATATCCACCTGGTTGGGGAAATACCAGTAAAAAGGGTTCAACCCGTGTAAATATTCCCTGAAAAAACTGCCAACTTTTTCAAGGAAAGGAATGGGCTCAACCCAGTATGAATCGAGGATTCGCAGATGATCCTGAACCGCTGTGGGGTGCTGGATGGTAAACCGAAGTAAAGGAATGGCTACTAACAGAATAAGTGCCAAAGAAAATAATACGGTCTTTCTGTGTTGGATGTGATATCGGAGGTCGGAGATGAACAACAACACGGCAGCCGCGCAGATCACCACCCGGGCGGGGCTGTAGCTGTAGAAGGAGAGCGCACCGGCCGCCACGGCCAGGTACAGATAGCCCGCTGATGTGGTTCGATACATCAGGTAGAAGTACAAAAAAAGTGCAAAAAAAGTGACTGCCAGGCCGGTTTCAAAGGCCGTACGGGAATGCAAAAACCAGGCCGGGGTGATCGAAAGCAGCAGCACTGCACCCCAGGCGTGGGGGAATTTATATACCTTTTGTATGATCAAACCCACCGCTGCGGCGGCCAGCAGAGTAGTGCAAGCTGCCAGCCCGCGTGTAAGCGGAATGGATTTACCAAAGATCATATAGGGCAGCACTTGCAGGTAGACTGAAGTACTCAGATTGTATTGGTAACCATTATAAAAAAAGGTCGGGAGCAGTTCATGGTCATAGGAGTAAAAACCGTCCCGCACCAGGTCGGCGGCCAGCACAGTCTGCACCGCCTCATCGGTAAAAAAGTAAATCGGGAAATCGCTGATGTGGAAAAGACGCGTCAGCAGATACACAACTAACGCGGCGATAAATAAAAACTTTTCCAGGCTGATCTTTCGCAGCCTGCCGGCAGGGATGAATTTGTTTCGCAGCTTATGACACGAAGAAGGTACCTGTGTTGGAAATGGTTTGTCGCCAAAGGAAATTGAACTGGATGAAACGTCATTTTCATCGGCAGCTTCAGCGGCATGATTTTCAGCCGGTGATTTAGTCTCCTCCATAAGGAGATTATAGCATTACCTTATTTGTCTTCCCCATCCGGGCGGGCAAAACGGTTCTGATATGCTCCGTTCTTCTTCAGCTCCTCATTCCAACCCGAATTACCGAAATTGGTGAAACTCAACAGCCTGAAAATGGTTGCCACCCAGCCTGGCAGACGTTCCGGTTGGCTCAGTGTGGACAGGATATCCTTGTCCAATTCGCCTGTTTGCCCGTAAGCTTTGCCCAATACTTCAAACCGGATCAACTGTTGGGGAAGCTTTTCAGGAGGAGTGTAGCGTACACCCTCCGAATTCCCTTTCAGGATGGTTCCAACATGCCGGCTGCCCAAGTGACGGCTCAGTTTTTCGAGATAGGCTTCGAGGGCGCGCAACTGGATCCCTTCCGGAAACCCGCAATGGATCATATAGGCCATCGAGGGATTGCCCTGCCGGCCACAATACGGCTCCAGCGTTTCGATGAATTTCTTGACAATGCCCGGCACCATGTCGGTATACATCGGAAATGCCAGCAGTACATTTTCAGCTTCTCCAAAGGCTGCCGTGAAAGTATCCATTTTCGATGTATGCATCAGAATGTGCATTTCGAAAGTATTGCCCTCGACAGAGGTGAATCCTTTCAGGAAGGAATCCAGCAGCAGCGCGGTATTTCCGCTTTTTCCGCGGCCAGAACCGTTATAGACGATTAATTTCATCGATTACCTCCGGAATGGGCGAACCGGCCAGACGAGTAAAGAACAATTTGGTTTTAAAGTTGATTGCCAAACGGTGAAAAGACCGTTCAATAATTTCCAGATCTTCCTGGTCGTTATCACCGTACTGCCCCAAAATCAACCCCAGTTTGGGGTACTTTTCATACCTGCGGCGGTGATGGATTTCCCCATGATCAAAATCCAAATAAGGATGGACGAGCGGTATCAGCTTATCCATCGCCCGTTTCAACTCCGAGCTGATCATGCCCATGCTGACGGGGGACGCAAACAGCACCAGGTCACTGTTGATTACAGCCCGCCGTACGATGGCCGAATCATCTTCGATCAAACATTGACCTGGTTTTTTGACCCAGCATCCAAAGCAGCCCACACAGTATTGGATATTCAACTCCCGCAAATGGAGATGGGTTACCTGACAGTCATTTTTCTGAAGTGCCTGTTCAACCTGATCCATATACAGGTCAAACTGTACGTTCTCGTGGACTGGATTTCCGTTCAAAATCACCATACTCATGACATACCTCGCGTGTTTTATTTTCTAATGGAAACAATATTACAGGCTTAAAACAAACGATTCCGATATTAGCCTTGGGAAATGGGCTCAATCACACTTGGAACAACAGGCACTTCGGGTTCCGCCTGTTCCTTGTGCCGAAATACGGCAACCCCCAGGCCAAAGGTAATCCAGAAATAAGGCAGCGCAAAGGTATCAACGCTGAATCCTTCAACCAGCAGACCCAGCAAGGTTAGAATGACTGCCATGCCGGTTACTTGCATATATTTTTTTGACCGTCGAAGCAGGGATATGCCGGTCAACAGAATGAGCCCCAGCCAGACAATAAAAAATGCAGAACCAATGAAGCCGGTTTCGGCAAACAGACGAACCCACAAGCTTTTGATGTTAGGCGGTGAGGCGAGATCGTACATCACGTCGCGAATCTCAAAATACTCCCATGCGGCAGGATCCAGTTTGTCATAAAAATAGAAGCCTGCGTTCCCCAGCCCAACACCCAGGACGGGATTCTCGCCAAAGATGTTCCAACCGGCCTGCCAATAAACGATGCGGGCAGAGAATGCCAGCTTTTCGGCATACTCCAGAAACGGCCTGTTTCGCAGCGTCTCAAAGTCAAAAAGCTCGCTCATACGCGGGTCGGCTTTGCTGAGGTAGACACCTGTCCCCAGCAGAAGCAGAACGGACAGCACGACCAGACCCAGGTAAAAGGTGATGGCTGTCCACTGTTTTGCAGCCCGTGTCTTGAATCTGGCTTGCAGGCTGTGCACAATTTTGATGCTCAGGCGCAGCAAAAGATAACTGACACACAGCAGGAACGCCAGCAATCCAAGCCTGGATTTCGAGAGATAAAGCAGGATCACACCTCCCACCAGGAGAAAATTCTCCAGGCTGATGCCAAGGAATTTGTGGCGGTGAACCGTAAAACCCTTTACCGTGGATGCCAGCCAGAACGGGACAAAGATCATATTCAGTTGATGAGACAGCCAGGAAGGTTCGTAGGCAAAACCAGTGATGCGGTCTTTGTAAAGTGTGCCTGTGGAGAACATTTTTTGAATGTCCCTCAGCCATTCCGGCCAGCGTGTGTATTCGTTCCAGACAATCCACTGGATGATGCACCAGACCAGGATGATCAAACCGGCGTAATTCAGCAGTCGCAGGGTAAAATGGATGCTTTTTTCAGAGCGAGGCCAGCTTGACGAGAGCAGGAAAAATGCCACTCCGATCAGCAGTGTCGCAAAGCCTTCAAGAACTTGACGCCAGGGCAGTGCATCCTGAAAAGGCGGGATCACCCTGAATAAGGATATGAGTGAGGAAACCAGCGCTACCACAACAAATCCTAGCAAAGGTAAACTCTGACGGGGAAGGCTTCCCCCCTTGATGAGATCAGGCAGCCACCAGGCTAATATCAGCAAAACCAGGGGAATGATCGCTGCCGGGCTGACCATCGCCCCCAGCCGGTCCGCGATGGGCGGGAAGCTGGTGATGGGCAGTGACAGGATCAATAACCCCCACAAGACCCACTGGATGATTTGGTATGCCCTATTTTCCTTCATTTCTCGCTGAGTTCCTGCTGCCAGCTTTTCACCGGCTTCCCGAGGAATTGATTACCCGCATTAAACATCCACGCCTTATGACGACAAGTATTATAACGGACAAATGCCCCCCGTCCGTTGCAGAAGATATCAATGCCTGATACGGGCGGTCACAAAGCGCCGGATGAGCCCCAGCCCGGTTTGCAGTTCCTCCACCCGCAAAAGAGCCAGCATTGCAAGGTAAACCAGTGCACCCAGTATGACCCCTCCCAGGGTGGTGACCAACACTCCGCCCGGATTGAGAGACAGCCAGACCCACAAGGCTGCACACATACCCATTACAGCCAGGCCGGCCTTTGGCAACATGGTCAGGATACGCTTGTCAAACAACCCATTCAGCTTTTTGTGCATCAACACCAGCAACGCAGCCATTTCCAAAAATGTTGCCAGCGAATTGGCCAAAGGCAGTCCGCCGTGAGGCATCCAGCCCACCTGCGCAAACACCCAGGTAAACAGGAGACTGAAAACCAGGTTGAGACCCATCGCACACACACCCACAAAGACGGGGGTTTTGGTGTCATGCAGGGCGTAGAAGGCGCGGCTGACGATCTCAACCACCGAGTGGCCTACCAGTCCGGCCGCATACCATAAAAGCGCCCAGGCCACCATTTGCGTGGAGTTTTCGGTGAAGGCATTGCGCTGGTAGATCAGGTTAACCAGCGGTTCACGCAGGAAGATGAGCCCCAATGAGGCCGGCATGGCCAGCAGCAGCACTCCGCGCAAGGTAGCCGCCAGGGATAAACGCATTTCCTCCAGTTTGCCGCGCGCAACCTGAGCCGAAAAGGTCGGCAGGGCAGCAATAGCTATCGACTGAGCTATGGCGGCCTCGGGCATGATCATCAGCGGAAAGGCATAGGTGATGGCTGCCAGGCTGCCTTCAGGTTGGTATGAAGCCAGAAAGGTATTCAGCCAGAAGTTCAATTGAACCACGGCCACCCCCAACAGGCGGGGAGCCATCAAGCGGCCAACTTCGCGCACCTCAGGTGAGTCAAGCCCCAGGGAAAGCGCGTAGGTTCGATTGGGCAGCCGAATGAGCTGCGGAAGCTGAACGAGCAGGTGTAAACCGGAGCCGATCACCACCCCCCAGGCAACACCGGCAATCCCCATTGATTTGGAAAGAACCAGCGTGCCAAAGATGATCCCCAGGCGGTACATGGCAGGAGCCAAAGCCGGCAGCAGAAAACGCTGGTGGGCGTTGAGGATACCCATCGCCAGGCCGCTGATTCCAAAAATAATGGCGGATGGCAATTGTATGCGCAACATTTGCGCGGTTAGCTGCGCCTTCTGTGGATCAAAACCGGGCGCCAGCACGTATTGGACGATCTGGTTGGCAAAGACCCAGGAAAGAATCGAGACAACCGTCATCACCAGCAAAACGAGATTGGCAATGGAAGAGGCCAGCTTCCAGGCCCGGGTGCGCTGTTCCCCGGCCAGTAAACCGGTAAAGGTGGGGATAAATGCTGAACCCAACGCGCCGCCCGCCATCAGGTTGAAAAGGATTTCCGCAAAGCGGTTGCCTGCGAAATAGGCTTCGCTTTCAATGCCGGAGCCAAATGTGGAACCGACCAGGCTGGTGGAAACCAGCCCGGCAATCTGGCTGAGCACCATGGCGCCCATCACCGTTCCTGCGGCGCGGGCGATCTGGCGATTGGCGGATGGAGCTTCAGGGGGTTCTGTCATTGGGAAGGCTATTTGGCCAGCTCACCCAGAGCCCGGTCCAGAACTGCCTGATTGCTGCTGATGACCGGGAAAGTAAAAAGACCGCGCAGGCGGTTCAACACATCCACTGCCGGAAAGTTGGTGCAGGACACAAACAGGGCATCCGGCTGCAAGTCACCCACTGCATTACGGGCCAACTCCATGATACTCTGACCGGGCACTTTTGCGATGGAGGTGTTTTCACGGATGCCAAGCCCCAGGATGTTAAGGATCTCAAGGCCGGCCTGTTCCAGGCTGGACTGTATGTGCTGGTTCAGCTCATCCAGATAGGGGGTCACCACAACGATTTTGTGGGCGCCCAGCTTTTTCAGCGTTTCGCGGACTGACTGGTTTACACCGATGGTCGGTGCACCGCTCACGCGGGAAATCTCCTTAATGAAATCTTCCTCGAACTGGTTGCCGCGCAGGGCCCCGGCGCTGGTGCATCCGAAAATGACTACATCCGGTTGGACAGTGGCCAGGTCGCGGGCGGCCGGCAGCGTAAATTCATCGAGCATGCGTGCTTCGGCTTCAGCGGTGACGTCTTCAAGGAACATGCGGGCGGTGTGCAGGGTAATATCAACAGGCAGCCGGCGGTAGAAATCCGGCTCCATGACGGTGTTACTGGAGGGAACGATCAACCCAATGCGCTGCAATTTTTCAAGCTGCATTCAAAACTCCTTGGGTAAAGGATACAGATTTCCTAACTATAGCGAGGTTGTAGATTTTTGGCAAGGAGTGAAAAAGGCCAATCAGGCTTTTCTCTTTCTGGTTTCCGAGATCGGTGAACTGTCCGATGCACTGGTTGCCAGCCAGGCACAATGGGTACGCAACAATCCTGACCGCGAACGCCATATCCCGTCCGAGATTGAGGATGTGCTGATGATGCTAACCGTGTTCGCTGCCACGCAGGGCATCGACCCGCTGGAAGCGTTGAAAGACAAGATGCGGTCGAAGGGATTTGAAATCAGGGAATGAGAGAGCTGTTTAGACGGATTTGTGGATAACGTCATCAATGTATGCAAACAGTCCTTCAGGTTTAATTCCAAACCGGTGTTTTATATATAAGAATATCCATGCAAAAAGCCGGAAGAGACCAAAACCTATCAGAGCTCCAAGGTCATTTAGAATCACATCATTAATATCGATCCCTCGATAGCTAAAACCTGTCGCGATGGAGGCGAGGAGCTGGGTGAACTCAATGGCAAACCCAATTCCGGGAACCCATCCGACGATTCGCCTGGCGGTTTTCGGTGCAATAAAAATGATGCCAAATCCGAAAGGGATGGTCAGGACAATATTTCCCAGAATCTCATAGGAAATCACATTGGGATGGAGAGAGAATAATCTTCCGAAACGGAATGGTACGAGGTTGATTCTCGATAGGATTGAGGTTACAGACTGTCTTTCAACAGGTGAAGAAACCGGCATTGGAAAAAGTGTTAAACCAGTCAGGACTAACAGATATAGCCCAAACAAAATACAACAAATCAGATACGAAACATTGCGGTTTTTGTGCCACACAATGACACTGACTGTAACGAGTATACCCAGGCCTGCCAGGAAGGGAAATGGAAGAAATTCAAGGCGCATAATTTATAGTTTATCGATTATAGCATCCTAAAAAACTGACCCGTATGAGAAAACCAGGTTGATCATGTCACGGTGATTGACATATTGTGGTTTTCTTTATCCGAAATTACGCCCCTGTATGTGACGAGTATTGGCGAAGTGAACGGAGCGCCTGATGGTTACCTGTCAAAGGGTAAATATCTAAGAATCAATATGTATAAGGATCAAGACCAACTGATAGAACATTTTGCCAGCCCTGTGAAGGTCTGTTATATCCTGGCTTCCCATCAAATCGACAACTTCGCGGAAAAAGACCTGGGTATTGGAACGGCTGCAAATGCCCGCTCGTTATGGCGTATTCTGAACGGGGGGTTCGATGCCAAAAACCAGATGGGCTGCGCTTTCGTCGAACATTTCAGCCTGTTCGGTCTTTTTGCCAAAATCAAGGATGAGGTCATACCCGCAACAGGATTTGCGCCGGGGGTTGTGACTGATCTGGAACAGCAGACATCACTTAATAAGTACCAGAATTTGGGCGGTTTGTGAATTGAAATTCCATCCTTCGAAGTAAGTCAAACGATTGTTGGTGTATATCCTGCCACGGGAGGGTGGGATATATTCTGGCTGGGGAATCAAGAGGAAAGCAATGCCTGCCGGTGGCGCACGGTCATCCGGGCAGTCCAGGTCGATATTCAGAATGAGTAGGAGATGCAGATTTCGAATAGCTGAACGAGAGGCGAGAGGGCGAGTATCCGAATTGTTGGTTGAAATTCTGTATTGACGTTTTGTGCGATGTCTATGTGGTAGTATTAAGGTATGCGAGATTGTTAATCTGAAACTATTAACATTGAATGAGATAATCAGAGAAATATTGGAGGGTTAGAAATGACGGTCCCAGCACAGCCGAAGATCTACCATATTGTACATGTGGATCGGCTGCCGTCGATTATCTCGGATGAGTGTCTTTGGTGTGATGCAGAAATCATCCGGCGCGCACTACCGGGATCCACTATTGGCATGACCGGCATCAAACAGCGACGACTCCATGAGTTAACCTTGAGCGGTCATCCGGATTTGCATGTTGGCGATTGTGTCCCTTTTTATTTTTGCCCTCGTTCAGTCATGCTTTATCTCATATATCAAGCGAATCATCCTGAATTAGACTATCACGGCGGACAAAAGCCGATTGTACATCTGGAGGCGGATCTTTATACGTCAGTCGCATGGGCTCAACAAAATGATCAACCTTGGGCATTTACTCTGTCTAATGCTGGAGCTCGATATTTTGAAGATCGCAGCGACTTGGCACAATTGGATGAAATCAACTGGGAAGCCGTACAAACAAATCGGTGGAGTGGAAATGGTATTGCCCAGTCGGTAATGGAAGGAAAACAAGCAGAGTTTCTGATGGCACATAACTTTCCCTGGCATTTGGTCGAACGAATCGGTGTATATTCACAGAGAGTCTATCAACAGGTAACCACGGCTTTGTCGGCGAGCAGTCATCGACCGCTGGTCGAGATAAAATCAGAATGGTATTACTGATAAGGAGGCGGCGAAGATGATCGAATACAAGAGTGGTGACATTTTGAAAGAAGAAGCCGAGGCCCTTGTCAATACTGTGAATTGCGTTGGAGTGATGGGGCGCGGAATCTCTCTTCAGTTCAAGGATGCTTTTCCGGAGAACTTTAAAGCTTATGTTGCGGCATGCAAGAATCAAGAGGTGCAGCCTGGCCGAATGTTCGTATTCGAGACCGGGTATCTGACTTACCCGTTTTACATCATCAATTTTCCCACCAAGAGGCACTGGCGAGGCAAGAGTCGGATGGAGGATATCGAAGCCGGACTCAAAGCACTGGTAGACACGATACGGCAGTACAACATACACTCCATCGCCATCCCACCTTTAGGTAGCGGTTTGGGTGGGCTGGACTGGTCAGAGGTAAAGCCACACATCGAGGCGGCACTAGAACCATTCACTGATGTGCGCATTTTGCTCTATGAACCTCAGGGGGCGCCCGCTACTGAGAAAATGGTACATATCCGTGAGGTACCGAAGATGACAGTGGGGCGGGCTGTTCTTATTGAGTTAATGAATCGCTACCTTAATGGTTTGCTTGACCCCTTTATAACATTGCTGGAGGTTCACAAACTGATGTATTTTATGCAGGAGGCCGGTGAACCATTGAGCCTTAAGTATCGAAAGGGTAAGTATGGGCCTTATGCCGAGAATCTTCGCCATGTTTTGAATGTCATTGAAGGACATTTTGTTTATGGGTATGCGGATGGTGGTGATGCTCCAGACAAGCACCTCAAATTGGTACCCGGCGCAATTGAGGAAGCCACAGCTCTCCTGAAACTACATCCGGATACTCGTACCCGATTTGACAAGGTAGCGAAACTGGTGGAGGGTTTCGAGTCACCATTTGGCCTGGAGCTTTTGTCAACCGTCCTCTGGGTAATGAAGAACGAGTCTGTCAACTCTGTAGATGATCTGGTCAACCACACGTATGCCTGGAATGACCGAAAACAGCAATTTACCCCTCGCCAGATCGCTCTCGCTGCAGATGTGGTGGTGAACAAGGGTTGGGTAAAAAACTGGAATCGAGAGGGCTCACACGAAGCTGGCTAACATCAGAGAAATTTGAGCCAGATTGTTAAGCGAGTGGGTTTTAATTCATGCCCAGGGATTGGATAGTAACATTATCTGGCTCAAGCCCGTGCTCTCCTTCTTTTAACACGAAGTTAATTGCAGCCCCATAAATTTTGTCTTGAGTTTCAATCTTTAACACAGCCTTCAATTGATCCCCTGCCTTGCTCCCCATTGGAAGAGTCAACCCACCTTCTCTTCCATTTTGGTCTCCATCTTTGATTCCGTTCCTTGCATAGTCGGATTGCGAAAGTAAGGCGGATACATCAGGATCAATTCCCCAATATACGGTTACGGGTGGAGGCAAGTCAGGCCCGTGATACTCCCAGACAAAATAAACCCCAATTCCTTCCAGGTCACTATAAAGAGAGGACGCAACCGGATTTTTCCCAAATATTACATCCCGATAAAAGCGAATGTCAAAAGTAAAGGGTCCATCCTGAATTGCATTGCTGGAGATTGGTTCACCAGGTGTAGGGAAGGCAGAAACACTGATGGTGGGCGGTGTTGGTGTGTCCTCTTCACAGTTCGCATACAAATCTGACCAGTCGACCTGCCCATAGTAAATGGCACTGGATGGCATGGGGGTTTCACAGCCTGCAATCGCCATTAATTCTCCTGTTTCAACATTCACAGACATCACGTCAGCCTGGGTATTTCCTTGTTGAACAAAGAAAAGCCGGGTTCCATCCCGGCTCCATTTTGGCGCATCCTCATAAGTTTCAGTTTGGGTCAGGCGCTGGTATTCTCCAGTCTCCGGGTCGACCAGGTAAATACGCCGCCCCGCAATAGCCGGGTTGTCCCAACCCATATAGTCTGCATAGTCAGAGCCGGTTTTACTGGCCTCTACCGCCGCCACCGCGATTTGATCGCCAGCCGGTGACCAGGCCACGGCGCCGGTCACAAGTTCTTCCTTTGTGATCAGGTCCTTGACTTGCTCGTTCTCGACCTGATAAAGGGACAGCCATTTATCAACCTGGGCAGAACGGGAGCCACCATTTGTAAAGGCTAACGCTTTGCTGTCCGGCGACCAGCTTTGATAGGCTTTGTTGACCAGAGTCACCTGCGAAACCTCTTTTGCCTGGCCGGATTGGATATCCAGCACCCATAACGGCAGACCGTCGGCTTGGATTGAGGCGCTATTCATCCCTTTCCAGAATAGCAGCCGCTGGCTGTCTGGTGACCAGCTCCCCAAAGTTATCCATTCTCCAAAAGTGGATGATGGATCAGGCGTCGATGAATCTGGCGAAAAAACGAGAACCGTTTTTCCCTGTGCATCGACAATTTCCAGGTTTCTGTTTTGAGGACGGAAGATTGCGGTCAACCGCCCATCAGGAGAGTCATACGGCTCTGTCCCCTGGATATCCTCCAGCGTTGGCGAGACCAACGCTGTAAGTGTCGTCGAAGCGGTTGGGGAGGTGCTAGGCGTCAGGGTTTGGACCGGGATAAGGGAGGGCGTAATAGGTAAGGCAGCCGTTTTTGCTGCCGGAGTCGCCGTACTTTGACAGGCAGCGAGGGATAGTATCAAGCTGAAGAGGGGGAAAAGTGGATAAATTTGTTGTTTCATTGAAAGATCTCCGAAATCTTTATATCCTTGCAGATTATTTCAAAAAGAAATGCTTGAATTTTTTCTAACGTTCCATAAACCTTCCATTAAGACGATAAATTGTCGGATAAGTTTCGGTTGAGATCGCGGGGATATATCCAGTCGATGGCTTACCTCACCAATTAATCCAACGCGCCGGAATGCCGAAAAAGGTCTTCCCGCTCAATAACTGCTCGATTTGCATCCGTTGGGCGTGACCGGGGTAGTAAATGACGATATCGGCATGTTCGGCGCCGCCACAGGCCCGCTTTTCGATGCTCATCTCGCCAGAAATTACCTTGATTTGGTCCACCATGTCGGCGTGGTCAGCCAGGATTTTCTCAACCTCGGCGGCCAAAGGTAATTGTTCACAGGACAGATAATGGTTGTAATTATCGTAGAGCAGGTCATCGACCAACCGTTGAGGAACATGGGTTATAAAGAGGATCGCTAATCCGAGTATTACCACGCTGCCTGCTGCAAGGAGGATAGCTCTTTTTTTCATTCGCTTCTCCTTGATTTTCTGTCAGGTGCATTCATTGGCATTACCTTATCTGCCAGCTTGCATCTGCCGTGGGAAACGGTGCGCGCAACATCGCGTTCGGAGCAGTTTAATACGAGTGCACTGTATTGGTACGATTTATCCAAAACATCGACCAGCAGCAAGGTTTCCTGTTCGCTGCGCTCCAACTGGTTCCAACCGGGTAGCCATTCTGTTTTGCTGTCCATCATCGATGGCTTCACCTGCCGGCATAACAAAATTACGCCCTGTAATACTTTTATCGCAATGATATGATCTCCACCATCATTCCATCTATGATAAACCCGCAGGATGACTTCCTGCACTATTTTGCTCGCCAATCTCTCGTCCCCCAGGATGGAGAACGCCAACGTGAACGCCTCATCCTGGCAAGCGAGCACCTGGCGATTAAATCGATCCATAAACTGGAAATCCGGGGCTATCATAAGTTTTTACCGAGGCAGGTATTATTCTGTCATCGACTCTGCGATGTGCTGCAAGTCTTCCAGTTCCAGGCCAAGGTTGTGTGCTTCCAGCAGGTAGGTGACGCCATCCTGGGCCCAGGTGAGATAGGCATCGTCAGCCTGGTCATCCCACTGCAAAGTTCCCAGCCGGATGTTTGGGTCACCCCGGCCGTCATCCTGCCAGCCGCCGTGTACGTAGATCCCTGATTGCCCATTTACATTTACCGGTTGTTCGCGCGTCTCGGCTAACAGCGGTGGGGCGCTGATGGGGCCATCATTGGCATGCAACATGAGCATACCGCTGCCAACGGTATAGTTGGCCGTGCGGCGGTACTCAATAGAGACTTTTTTCCCGCTGCCTTCCCAGGTCTGCGGATCATAGGTACTGATACTTCGATGGACATAAATCAAATCCTCAGGCACCCAGGTCGGCAATCGCAGAGCGAAGGTGATTTGTTGGCGGATTTCCACTTCGCTGAGCGATGGTGAAGGAGAAACTATTGTCGCTTCGAGCTTTCCTATCTGCGTGTTTGGATCAAACTGACCCGTATCGACGAATGCGATTCCCATGCGTTGAATAATGTCTTCAGCAAATGCCCGGACTGGGGGTACGAAAAAGAGTGAGCTGATTAACAGGATAGCAATCATCAGCCCCAACGCGTACTGTTTCCTCTTTATGGTTATGATCTCTCCGGTTGCCTTGTGTGCCTTTCGAACAGTTTTTTGTTCAATTTGCGGCCACAGGTTAATTGTATTTCCGGGGGCAGCCTGTTCGGCAATTTCCAGCACAGCCCAATGGATGAATTTTTCTTTAGTCATGTTATCCTCTCCTTACTTTGCAAAGGGTAAAAGCAATGATCGCAGCCGTTCGCGTGCGGCATTCAAATGCCATTTCACAGTTCCCGGTGCACAGTCCATTTGAATGGACATTTCTTGTTCACTTAAGCCCAGGTAGTAACGCAAAACGATGGCCGCTCTTTGTTGAGGTGATAGTTTGGTAAAAGCTTCCTGGATTGCCTCCCGCACTTCGTTGCGTTGAACGATATCCTCCGGAGTAACGATTGTGGCATCCAGGTATTCTGCCAGACGCTGATAGTCTCCATCTTCCTGCGCGTCGAATGAGACGTGCTTCTTTTGTTTGGTAACCATTTTGAGTGCATCATTGGTTACCATGCGCAAGAACCAGGGACGAAATGGCCGTGAGGAATCGAACTGCTCAATTCTCTCGAAGCTTCGCAAAAATGCGTTCTGAACAATGTCTTCTGCCATTGCCCGGTCTTGCGTGATCAAGGCTGCAACCTGGACTGCCTGTACCTGATACATCTCTACCAATGGCCGCAGTGCAGCGATGTTCCCGCTTTTCAACTGGGCAATGACCTCGGTTTCTTCCATGCAGACTCCTTCGTCAGTTTGTGGAGCGGTCTTAATAATAGTATCTTTTAAGACAGGAAAAGGTTGGGGGTGGAAAGGGAGGTATATGTTTTGCTTCAACGGTTATACTTAAAAAATGATCGAGGTTACATCTTCCATAAGGATCGATGAAAGTGAGATCCAGCTCGATTTCATCCGCGCATCCGGCCCGGGCGGGCAGAATGTGAACAAGGTGGCGTCTTCGGTTCAGCTCAGGTTTGATGTGCGCAATTCCCCTTCGCTTGAGCCGGATGTCAAAGAACGTCTGATCAGACTGGCCGGCAGCCGGGTAACCGAGGGTGGCATCTTGATCATCGAAGCAAAGCGATACCGCACCCAGGATGCAAACCGCCAGGACGCAATTCAGCGGTTGATTGCATGGATTCAGAAGGCTGCTGCTCCTGCCAAACCCCGCCACGCCACCCGCCCCTCGGGTGCCTCGCGTGCCCGCCGTCTGCGCGAGAAAAGGAAAAAATCCGAGATCAAGCAGTTACGTAAAACCGATTTGAATGATTGGAAAGATTGAGAAAATTTGGGGTTATGTTTTACGACACAGGTCTGAACAAGGGTGGGTGGAGGGGCAACGAGTATCCTGCTCTCTTTGCCATCTCAAAAGCGAGGCATGACAAGGGCAGGTGCATTAAATCCTCTGGCAACAAGCCGGATTAAAACACAAGGCATGCAATCAAAAGGCATGGAACAGAAAACTGTTCCATGCCATTTGATTGATGTTACTTAAAAATCAGGAGGGCTAACCCAGCATTTCCATCAGTTGATCGTAATCTTCATCCTTCATTCCAAAGTAATTTTCCGGAGCCGGGAATACCTGCGATTTTACTTCCTGTACGTAATTCTGCAAGCCGTTCAAAATCACCTCACCGGCGTTTCCATATACCTTGGCCATGCGCGGTTTGAATTTGGGGTAAAGGCCGAACATGTCATGATAGATCAGTAACTGTCCGTGTGCGCCGGGTCCGGCACCCAGGCTGATGATGATGCTGTTTTCCGAACGCTCGGTGATGATTTTGCACAGCCGATCCGGAACCATCTCAAGCAGGATGGCAAACGCCCCGGCCTGTTCCAGTGCTTTGGCGTCATCGATGATTTTCTTGGCGGTCAATGCGCTTTTACCTTGCAGGCGGAACCCGCCCAGTGCGCTTGAGCTCTGCGGTGTCAGCCCCAGGTGCCCCATGGCCGGGATACCTGATTTTACGATCCCCGCAATACGGTCGGCCATTTCAGCTCCGCCTTCCAGCTTGATGGAGTCACAACCGGCTTCGGCCATAAAACGGCCGGCATTGCGGATGGCGCTTTCGACGCTGGGTTGATAGCTCATGTAAGGCATGTCACCTACCAGCCAGACATGGGGCGCACCGCGCCGCACGGCCTGTGAATGGCGGATCATGTCTTCCATGGTCACGGGTAATGTCGATTCGTATCCCAGCATGGTCATGCCCAGGCTGTCGCCGACCAGTACCATCTCAATCCCTGCTTCATCCTGAAAACAGGCGGTGGGATAGTCATAACAGGTCAGCATCACAATCGGATCGCCAGTAGCCCGTTTTTTGTACAATTCGGGCAGGGTAATTTTTTTTCGCTCGGTCATGATAACATCTCCTTGGTGATAGTAACTTACAAAAGTTTTCCTGTTTTATTATTCCCGGTTCGAATCACTTGATATTCTTAAAAAACTGACGCAGCTTCTCAATTGCCTTATCCAGGTTCTCAATGGAATTGGCAAACGAAAGCCGGAGGTATCCTTCTCCATATTGGCCGAATGCCGTACCCGGCAGCAGTGCCACTCCTGTCTCGTTCAGGATTCTGGCGGACAACTCGCTGGAACGGATGCCAAACGACTTGATATTCGGAAATGCGTAAAAGGCGGCCTTGGGTGACAGGCAGTGAACGCCCGGAATACTGTTCAATCCGGCGATAAAACGGTCACGCCGCACCTGAAATGCCTCGACCATTTTCCTGCATTCGGTTTGGTCGCCGGTCATGGCTTCGATACCGGCTATTTGGGTAAATTCAGCGGTGGAACCTGTTCCATGGGTGAGGAGCAGTTCCACCCGGGTGGCAAGTTCCTTCGGCATGATGGCGTACCCCAGCCGCCAGCCGGTCATGGCAAACGTCTTGGAAAAGCCGTCCACCACGATGGTTCGCTCATCCATACCTGGCAGGGTCAGTATGCTGGGTACTTGCAAATTGTCAAAGACGATATTTTCATACATCTCATCCGACATGACCCAACAGTCGTAGCGCCGGGCTGCCTCGGCGATATGTTTTAGGTCTTCCGGTGGGATCACACTGCCGGTGGGATTGCTGCCCGGGGTATTGATGATGATCAGGCGGGTTTTCTGGTTGATCAGGCGGTCGAAGGCATTCAGATCAAATGAAAAATTGTTTTCCTCATACAGTGGAACCGGTACAGGTACACCGCCGGCTATTTTGATCATTTCACGATAGGTGGGAAAACCAGGATCCGGATAGAGTACTTCATCCCCGGGATTTAAAATGGCCATGGCAGGGAAGAAAAGCAGCGGTTTTCCACCTGGGCCGACGACAATTCGTTGAGCGTCGAGTGGAATATTATCGCGACGTTTACTGGCCCGTTCAGCGATAGCCTCCCGTAGAGCAGGCATCCCCCGGACAGAGGTATATTTTGTATGTCCGTTTTGAATTGCCTGGATAGCCGATTGGCAGATATTGCCGGGGGTTGGAAAATCGGGCTCGCCAACCTCCAGATGAATGATTTCGCGCCCTCCCGCTTCCAGTTCCTTGGCCCGGGCAAGCACCTGAAGCGCTCCCTCAGTCTGTAAATCTTGAACACGGTTTGCGAATTTCAACATGTCTCTCCTGTCTTTCTGAAATTTTTAAAAATCACCATGGCCATAAAAGACAGATATTAAATTTTCGCCAGTGCCTGGGTCATATCGGCTTGCAGATCCTCTATATCTTCGATTCCCACCGCATAACGAATCAAACCTTCCGGAATACCGGCGGCAGACCGTTCCTCAGCAGTCAATTCTACGTGACTTGTCGTGGCAGGCGGCCCAACAACCGTTTCCACCTGGCCAAGGTTGGCTGCCAGATAAGCATACTTCAGATTGTTGAGGACGGCCTTGACTGCCTGGTAGCCGCCTTTCAGATCGAAGCTCAAGATGCCGCCAAAACCGCGCATTTGCTTTTTGGCAATTTCATGGCCCTTGTTGCTTTCAAGGCCGGGGTAAAAGACGGATTTAACCTGCGGCTGCGCTTCCAGGAAGCGTGCCATGGCCATTGCGTTGGCATTTTGGCGCTCAACCCGCAGGCCAAGCGTTTTCAGGCTGCGCAGCAGGAGGAAAGCGCTGAAGGCATCCAGCATCGGGCCGGTCAGCTCGCGGAACTCATAGATCTTCTTAACCAGTTCGGTGCTGCCAACCACCACGCCGCCCAGCAAATCACCATGACCGCACAGGTACTTGGTGGCCGAGTGGATCACCAGGTCAGTACCCAGGGCGATGGGGTTCTGGTTGATGGGGGTGGCAAACGTATTGTCACAAACGGTAATGGCTCCGACTTGTTTTCCGGCCGCGTTCAGCCGGGCAATATCCAGCACTTTGAGGGTTGGATTGGTGGGAGTTTCCAGATAGAGCAGATGACAGCCTTTTGCAACCTCGGTCTCGATCTGTTCAGGGTTCTCCGTATCGCAGATGACACATTCAATATTAAACCGCGGCAGAATTTGCAGAAAATGCAGATAGGTAGCGCCGTAATTGTCTTTTACACTGATTACTCTCTGGCCTGGGCTGAGCAGGGCAAACAGCGTTGTGCTGATGGCCGCCATGCCGGTGGCAAAACTGGTACCGGCTTCTGCGCCTTCCAGGGCAGCTACTTTTTGTTCAAACAGACGCGCAGTGGGGTTGGAGTTGCGGCTGTAAATGTCACCAGGTTTCTGCTTTAATGCCACGGCCTGCCATGTATCCACATCATCGTAGGCGAATGAGGCATTCATTACCACGGGCGGTATGAGTGAATGGGTAAGAGGGTCCACCGAACGCATTAAGTGGACAGATTGGGTGGATGGACCGGGTTGCTTTTTGGTCATCGCTTGGATCTCCTTGGTTTCAAAATTTATGTAACGTCGGCTTATGGCATCTTTCAGCCGATAAGTAAAAAAATATGATTTATGGAGTTTGTTTTTCCAGCCTCTCAATTGCCCGCTTGGCGGTCAGACGGATATGCTCCTGGATGGCCTGGCTGGCCAATTCGCAATCACCCGATTTCATGATTTCTACAAGCTGGCGGTGCGAAGATGGATAGTCATGTTCGTCACCCGGACGGGTAATGTACATAAAATACACCACCTGGGCTCTCATTTCTTCCAACGTTTGCTGCAGAAGATAATGACCAAAGCGCGACCACAAATAGCTGTGAAATTCAATATCCAGGGCAATCAACCGTTCGTCATCACCGCGCTCGTGAGCACTTTGCATACTGGCGATGATCTCCTCCAGGCGGGCGTAATCCTCGCTTCTGAAATTGGTGCACGCCAGTTGCATCCCCAGCCCTTCCAGGGCAGCTCTGAGGGTTGCAACTTCCCACAGGCTGTTTCGATCCCAGCGGCGCACATAATATGCCCCGCTGGCTTCTTTGGTGAGCAGATTCTGGTGCTCCAGGCGGACAAATGCTTCACGGACAGGTGTGCGGCTCACGCCCAGCGCTTCGGCAATTTGGGCTTCACGCAGTCGCTCACCGGGGACCAGCATGCCGGCGGTGATGTGTTCACAAACTGCATCATAGACATGGTCGGCAAGCACGTTACGTTTGGTTTGAATAGGGGTTAGATGATTATTATTGTTCATTATGGTATACCGGTATACTTAAATATAAGTATATGCGAATCACCCTGATTGTCAAGCTTTTCTTGCAATGTGGGGGTTACTCACTACACGTTGCGCCTGTCAGGTTACAGAATCTCATACTCCCAGGTGATTTCCACGGTTGGTCTGAGGGTGGCGGAGACTGAGCAATATTTTTCTTCTGACAGTTCAATGGCCTGTGCCACATCCTTGGGGGTAAGATCTTTTCCCTTGAGAATGAATTTCAAGTGTATCTTGCGGAAAGTCCACGGTGGTTCAGGGTCCTGTTGCGAAACGGCCTGTACTTCCAGGCTTTCAAGCGGCTTGCGTTTTTTCTCGAGAATATTCACGATATCCACAGAGGTGCAGGAACATAAAGCCACCACCAGCAGTTCGGAAGGCTTCATACCCACATTTGCCTTGGTGGTGGAAAGAACGACGGAATGGTTATTTGAATCGGTCGCTGCGAACATTTCGCCGGTGATCCAGCGAACGGTTGTAGTGCCCATACGTTTGTCTCCTTTTTGCCTATACCTGATGCGCTATTTCAGTGGGTCATTCATCCAACCCATTCCATCTGTCCTGTAAAGGCCGTCTCGTACCCGCCCAGGCTTTCGATCACCTGCCGTGCTTCAGGGGTTTTCAACCAGTTAAGCAAGTCTGCCACCGGTGAAGTCTCAACTGCAGGTTCAGGGATGATGAGATCGTATTGTTCATGGGCAAGGAAAAGAAAATCGAGACCATAGCTCATCGCTGCACCTTCCAGGCCGATTCCTGTGTCTGCCTTGTCCTCGGCGATCTCCTGGGCAATGGCAAAGTGGGTAATTTTTTCGTTCTGATAACCGGTAATTTGGGTGGAATCAATACCCAGCTTTCGCAAGCGGATATCCAGCCAGACACGCGTACCGGAACCGGATTGCCGGTTGATAAATCGCAAACCTGGTTGGGTCAGGTCAGTCAGCGAATTGATATTTTTCGGGTTTCCGGGGGCGAGGATCAGGCCTAAACGCCGGTTTGCCAGTCGTACTAAAGCTGTTCGTTTTCCGGGAAGCAGCCGTCTGACGAAGGGAGCATTATAAACCTCGCTCTCCTCGTCCCATAAATGACAACCGGCCAGATCTGCCTTACCTTCTGCCAGGGCAATCAAGCCGCCCATGCTTCCTGAAAACTTTGGCTGCAGGCTGTACCCGGGAGAAATTTCGGGAAAATGACTGGCCAGCCAGGTAATCACCAGATCATGGCTGCCGGCAAAAAGAAGGATTTTATCATCTCTCGGACTATCCTGCTGCTCGACGAGTCGCCAGCGTTCCATGGCCTCGCGGACGGCCTGATCGATTTCATCCAAACGATAACCACCGGTCAGAACTTCCAGCAGAAATGCTTCCGCGCGGTGAATCAATTGCGCCCGCCGCATGGGCGTATCATTCATCACGGGCAAATTCTCGGTCACGCGGGTTCCCTGCCCGGGACGGCTGGTCACCAGGCCCTGTCTTGCCAGCTCCTGATAGGCATGCTGGATGGTGCCAATCGTGCAGTTCCATTGACCGGCCATGTCTCTTAACGAAGGGAGCCTTTCGCCGGCTTCCCATTGGCCGTCCAGAATTTCCTGACGGATCTTTTCTGAAATCTTTCTGTAGAGGTGTGGTTCTTCCATCATGATCTGCTCCAATTAATTAACGTACAATACTCGAAAGCCCAAGAACCGGCCAATTGGCGCTGTTGCTTCAAGCAATCTGGCTAAGAACAGCCGGGCTTAAAGAGACGAATTGATTAATGTTTATTGTATGGGATAGTTCTGTACAGTGCAAGCGCAGACCTGTTTCATGTTATTCCGGAGGATATTGGAGGCGTGGTCAATGCCTGCTGATCGGTATCGAGGCGCTCTGACACACTTTTCACCTCTGGTTGACAGACAATTTTCTAAAGTGTATACTCTTTTATTGTATTGTTGGAGCGCATCAACTATACAAAATTCCTCTCTCGCCCACAGCTTTTTCAGGAGTCATTCGACATGAAACAGAACACTTTTCTTCTGCTCGTCATTTCTTTCATCTTGCTGGTTGTTTCCGCCTGTGCGTCGTCCCCAACCCAGGTTGAACCAACTTCAATCCCTCAGCCGGTCGAGGCAACCCCTGAACCAGAACCGGAAGCCGAACCTGCACAAACCGAGCCGGTTGTGGATACGGCTCCGGTGGTATTGACGATTGTCAATGGAGAGCAACAGATGGAGTTCACGCTGGAAGAGCTCAAAGCTTTACCGGCTTCATCCGGCCAGGCTGGAATGTTGAGCTCCACAGGCAAGATCACCGTTCCGGCCTTGTTCACCGGAGTTCTGCTTACTGATCTGGTGAACCTGGTGGGGGGTATCACTCCCGAATTGGGTGTCAATATTGTTGCTGGTGACGGTTATGCCATGACCCTGTCTTATGAACAGGTCATGAATGGCGGTTTCATCACCTACGACCCTTCCGATGGCACCGAAAAATCATTCGACCAACCCTTGCAGGCCATGGTGGCCTATGAGATGAATGGCGAACCCCTGGATGAGAGCAGCGATGGCATCCTCCGCATGGTGATCATCAGCTCCAGGAATAACCAGGTCACAGACGGCCATTGGGCGGTCAAATGGGTGGAGAGGATTGAAGTTCAGCCCGTCAGTAAGGAATGGACATTGAGCTTGAGCGGTAATCTCGAGGAAGTAATCGATCGAAATACATTTCAGTCCTGTGGAAGTGTTTCCTGCCATCAGGAAACCTGGACGGATGACGAAGGCCAGATTTGGGCGGGTGTGCCGTTGTACCTGCTGGCCGGGCGGGTGGATGATGAGGTCAAGCATGAAGGTCCGGCATACAACCGTGATCTGGCGAATGCCGGTTATGACATCGAACTGATTGCTGCGGATGGGTATACTGAAACCCTTACCAGCAGCGACGTGTATTACAACCGGAAAATCATGGTGGCTTACCTGGTGAATGACGCCCAACTGCCGGATAAATACTTTCCCCTGCGGCTGGTGGGTGACGACCTCGAAAAAGGCCAACGCGTGGGGGCGATATCCGAAATCAGGCTGTTGATGGACGAGGTTAATGCGCTGCTCGCTCAGGAGACGACGCCTGAACCTACCACAGAGCCGGCTGCTGAAACTGCAATCATCGAACCGCCGGAAGGCACCACCCTTTCGATCACGGGTCAGGTTGTCAACCCATTGTATCTGAATGATGCTGCCATCCATGCTCTGACTGCGGTAAAACTCACCGTCGAGCACCCCAAGCGGGGGCCTGAGGAATATGAAGGTATCTACCTGAATACCTTGTTGAATTTCGCCGTGCCCAAAACGGGTGCCTCCTCGCTTCTGTTCACCGCGTCGGATGGGTATTCGACCAGTGTGGATCTGGCTGCTGTGCAGAATTGCGAGGATTGTCTGCTGACTTTTTGCGAGAACGAGGGAGGTTATGATCTTGCCATGCCCGGGTTCGAGACTTCCGTATGGATCAAAGAGCTGGTTGGGATTGAGATTCAGTAATCAGGGTCAGGAATAACGTGTCGGCGGTAAAGAAATTCGCTTTCGGGTTCATGTCGATCCTATTAATCCTCCTGAACGGAGCGGTTTCCGGCTGCCAGCCCGTTTCCTCAATAGTGACGCAGGAGGTTACACCGGTCAATCGGGAGATTTTACGGGTATTTTGTGCCGGCAGCCTGATCCTCCCGGTTGCTGAGCTGGAAACAGCTTTTGAGGAAGCCAACCCGGATGTGGATGTGCAGAATGAATGTCATGGCAGCATCCAGGTCATCCGGCATGTCACCGAGCTGCATGAATCGATCGACGTTGTTATGACCGCCGACCATGCACTAATCCCCATGCTTATGTACTCGACTATTGATGAGGATAACGGTCAGCCGTACGGTGAATGGTACATCCGTTTTGCCGGCAACCGCATGGCTCTGGCATATACACCCAGCAGCCGCTATGCTGCTGAAATCGACAGCAGCAACTGGGTTGAGATACTGTCACGCCCGGATGTGAAAATCGGGCTGGCCGACCCGCGTTTCGATGCCACCGGTTACCGGGCGTTAATGGTAATGACCCTGGCTGAAGATGAATACCAGGTGAAAGGTCTGCATGACCACCTGTTTCGGGATGCTTTTACATATCCCATCACGCGTTTCGCCGAAGACGGCCTGACCGATATATCTGTCCCTGAAATTCTTGAACCAAAAAGCGATTCGAATGTCGTCCAGCGCGGATCCAGCATTCAACTGCTGGCACTGCTGGAATCAGGTGATATTGATTATGCTTTCGAATACGAAAGCGTCATTGCCCAACACAACCTGTCCAGCATCAGCCTGCCTGATGAAATCAATTTGGGTTCATCGGATTATGCACAGCAGTATGAAACGGTTCAGGTTACGCTGGATTTCCAACGGTTTTCCACCGTTAAGCCGGTCTTTCGTGGCGAGCCTATCGGCTACGGGATCACCATCCCATCCAATGCGCCGCATCCTGAACTGGCGGAACGATATATCGCATTTCTGTTAAGCCCCGAGGGCCGCACTGTGATGAAATCGGTTCATCACCCGCTGCTGGACCCGCCTGTCTGCGACCAGCCTGACAAAGTGCCCCCCCAGCTTAAAGGGTTCTGCGCGGGTGCAGAATGAGACAGTCCAGCAGGATGCCACGCAGGTCACACCTTTTTACATGGGTTTTTGGTACGGCAGGCGGATTGCTGCTCATTTTCATCCTGCTTCCATTGATCAGTGCGATCGTGGCTGCCACTCCACAAGCCCTCATCCAGACCCTTTCTGATCCGCAGGTATTGGACTCCATGCGATTGACCTTTGGAGCCGCGGCGGCAGCGACAGGCCTGGCTATTGTGGGTGGAGTCCCGCTGGCATACATGCTGGCCCGGCACCGGTTTCCAGGCAAACGCCTTGTGGAAGCCATTATCGATTTACCCATCGTAGTGCCCCATACCGCGGCCGGGATTGCGCTGTTGATGGTTTTTGGCAGCCGGGGTGTTCTGGGACAGCCACTGGCCGCCCTCGGTATCTTTTTTACCGACCGCCCGCTGGGGATCATTGTTGCCATGCTTTTTGTGAGCCTGCCATACCTGGTCAATATGAGCCGCGAGGCATTTGCCATGGTGGACAGGGAACTGGAAATGACCGCCCTGGTGGAAGGGGCATCCGAATGGCAGGCCTTCTTTTTGGTGACTTTGCCATTGGCGTGGCGCGGCATAGTCAGCGGTGCATTAATGATGTGGGCGCGCGGAATCAGCGAATTTGGGGCGGTGGTCATCATTGCCTACAACCCAAAAATTGTTCCGGTGCTGATCTACGAACGTTTTGAAGGTTTTGGCTTGACTGTGGCGCTGCCTGTGGCGGCGCTGCTGATCCTGACAGCGTTTGTGGTTTTCTTTGTATTGCGGCTTGTTCTGCTGCCGGAAAAGGATTAGGTTTACCTGTCCGGTTAGGCTGTGGGCACCTTAAGCACTAATCCTACTGCGTACCCCACCAGGGCACTGACCGTGCCGATGACCGCCATCTCCAGGCCGCTGCGGCCTGGTTTCCCGACGGTGACCCGTGCTTTATAAGCTCCCACTGCAAACAGCACCAGCGCGGTGATGAGGACAGAAACCCACATGCTGGTTGCAACGGGCAGAAATGCAAACGGCGCCAGGGGGATGAGGGAACCAACGATGGCCGAAATTCCAACCACGAGAGCGGATTTCCAGGCCTGCCCGCGGTTTACTGGAGCAAGCTGATGTTCTTCTGCCATCATGACCGTCACCCACACATCCGGGTTGGCCGTTATGGTATTGACAATTCGTTCCAGCAGTTCGCCCTCGAAGCCTTTTTCGGTATAGATCTGGCTTACCTCGGCACGCTCCAGCTTTGGAATTTGCTCGATGTGGCGCAGCTCGCGTTCTCTTTCGCTGTCGTAATAGTCGGCATCTGCCAATGTGGATGTATAGGCCACCGCTCCCATCGAAACCGACTCGGCAAAAGTAGCCGCCAGGCCGGCCACCATCACAATGCGGGGGTCATTGGTGGCAGCGGCGATACCCAGAATCACGCCCAACACATTCACCAACCCGTCCTGGCCACCCAGAATGACATCCGAAAGCCCGGAGGTGCTGCGGCGATGAGGATCGATTTGGGAATGCAGATATTGCTCTTTTTGGTGTTGATAATTAAGTTTTTTCATTCGTCTTCTTTCATTTTTAATCAGGTATGATGGTTGGACAGGATTGTGCGCTAACACGAATTCAGGTCGAGCCATCATGCAGAATTCTTATAACCGGTTTTCCTGACCCCGATCTCCACGCTCTTTCTCGAGGGTTTCGAGCAGGGCAGGCATTCGTTCCTCCAGCAGAGAGAACAAATCGTGAGCTTCCAGCAGACGCTTACGCAAATCGTCTGATTTGTCATCCATCAACACCAGACCGCGTTCTGTGATGTTGTGCAGCTCTGACATCAGACCCAGCCAGCGACGCATGTACAGGATCCAGCCACCCGGTTTGAAATGGTAGTAATCCTGGCGGGGGAGGGGCGAAGCGACCCGCTCGATCAACCCGTTATCCACCAACAGGCGGGCCATCACACTGATCGAGCTTTTGCTGGCCTTAAGAGCTTCGGTGATGTCGGTCACGGATTGGGCTTCCGGGTCAGCGATCAGCAGGTACCCGATCATCCGGCCTGCCATACGCGGTATACCCATTTGTTCGAAAAACAGGCCAATGTCTTCGATGAAGTGCTTCTCTTCAATCTGATGCTGTATGTTGTTGTCCATGGAATACTTGTCTCCGTAAAAAATTAACTTGGTAAGTATACTCAATTATGTATGTTTTGTAAATACCGAAAGAACATAATTATCAATATGATATTTGACATGATTTATGATTGTTTTCTACAGTGGATCTTTTGTAATTTCCGCTGTTGGCGGCGAAGGCGCTCCTCACTGCCTGCGATCTTCCAGGCGGCCTGAGGACTGCCAACCTTTTTGAAGACCTCGAACAGGCTCAACCAATTCTCGAAATGGAGAGTTGTGGGAGTGGCTTCCAGGTCGATGTTCAGGACCCGATGGATTTGCTTAAGCTGTTGATAAGAGAAAATGGTCTTAAAAGTATCGTATAGTGTTGAATGCCAGGCCGTATAACCATACACAACAAAGTCACGAAAATACTGCCGGTCAGACCGGTCTATCAATGGCGGACTTCGTTTGCAGATTCGTAGCAGGGCGGTATCCACGTGTGGTTGAGGTGTGAAATCGCTGCGTTGGAATTGGTACATCACTTCCGGCTTGAACCATGGTTGCAGAAGAACAGAACGCAATGACTCATACGGTTTCCCCAGATACATTTCGGCAGCTTCCTTCTGCATTACCAGGTATGCATCCTCAGGCGGGTTAGTGGTAGTCGTCAGCCGGGCCACAATGGCCGAGGTAATGTTGAACGGGATATTGGAGAAAACCTTGTAGGGTTCGCGTGGCAGCGGGTGGCTCAGAAAATCACCTGTGTGGATGGTCAGATTGGATTGGTGCACAAATTTCTGCCGGAGTGCGGAAGAAAGAGCTGCGTCTTTTTCAATTGCTACCACCTGTTTACAGCGGTTGGCAAGCTGGATTGTGATGATTCCTTTACCTGGGCCGATTTCATAGACTACATCCTCCGCGTGAATCGAAGAACGATTGATCAAAGAGGCAACCAGACGAGGGTCTTTTAAAAAGTTTTGTGAAACACACAGATTGGGATGATAATGAGCAGACATACAGTTCCTTTCAAGATGGATGGGGAGAGGGAAACAAAAAAGCCGCAAATGGCCGACAAGGCTTATGCGACTTTAGCGAAACCCATCTGGAAAAGAATGTATGTTAATCAGGCAGAGAACACAAAGACCCGGCGTTGTCAAATACAACGCCGATCACCGGTGTCCAAGGAGAAAATCCCCGATGGATTTCGCCTATATCTGCCGAATGCAAATCATACCGCTCATGGTAACCTGGATAGAGAGTCTGAATAGCAAGATTATTTTAGCATGAAATGATCTTCAAAAGTTTGTATCGGAGATGTGAGTGGAAATTTTTGATAAAAACAACCGAAGCTATGTGGATTTTCAAATTCACATAGCTTCGGTTGTATCATGTTAGGAAAAACAATAGAGAAAGAAAGACCTGTTTCTTATTGAACGTAACTTAGGGAACAAAGGGGTTATGCAATGAACACTCAAACGTTATTACTCACAAACCTATTTTAAAATACGGAGTACACTTTCCTCGATCGGAACATAGTCTTTATCAACATTAAAATGCCGTGGTTCAAGAGTAGCTAGTAACGGCATTTCACGGAGTTCCGCTTTGCAAGCACGGCCGAGGATTGTAAGCACATCACCGATGATAATGTCCTCATTACGGCGGCTTTCATTGAGGTTTTCGTCTACATTCATGATCAAATCAGGGCTGGAAACGACTAGTTCACCATCATAATAGAACAGATGATTCTCATTCTTGAACACAACTTCTCCACGATGGCCAGCAAACTCGCCAATCCCATCCATAATGTGGCTGCCCCAATAATATCCTTCACGATCCTCCCATAGTTTTTCTATGACACGGCCGCGAAAGAGCTTGTACGCGCCAAACTTCTCACATATAGCGTCTGCAATGGGTAGACCTGCTTTCTTTTCCGCACGGATAAGACGGCCACAAGCAAGCGCTTCGTCCATCGTATTGGGTAAGTATTTCCCGGGCAGTTCTTCTACAGGAATCATTAGGCCGCAAATACCTGTTGAGCCGAAACTGGCATCGGATATAAATTTTCCAATTCGCTCTGATACTGCCATATTAATTGTTTCATCTACAACGCAACGATTACCCCACTTGTCAACGCAGGTGTAAGGTGTGATGGAGACCCCCTTACTAACCGCGATTCCCTGGATAATTTCAGGTACCGCCCGACCAGCAAAGTCACCGTTTAAAGCATTAATACCAAGAGATGCTGCAGTAGCAACAGGAACAGGCATATTGCTGCCGCCGATCTCAAGCGGGACCAAAGCAGATATCTTTTTACCAGTATATTTTTCGAGAAATTTCACCGAGAGGGGAAGGTTCCTGGGATGTAGCCATTCATTCATCCCCAGCTCCTTCATTTGGGCTAATTTTTCTTCGGATAATGGAGCGCATGAACCCATAAAGAATGCACATACAGCAAAAGTTCTTTCTGGAAGATCCTTCGCTTCAACCCAAGAAAGTTCATTGCCGCAATTGAACTGTTCTTCCAGGGCTTTTAGACCTTCGGCAGGATTTCCTCCCCCCCCTACGCCAAATAACAAGCATCCTTGGACAAAATCAACCAGATCGTCATGAGATTTTAATGTGGTTTTTGCCATTTCCCTTTTTCCTCTTTCTGTTTTAAGTTAGTTTGATTTCTTTCGTGCACCGAGATAAGCTTCCTTTATCTTTGGGTCGGAGAGTAGCTCTTTGCCAGTGCCCTGGCCGACGATTCGTCCTGTTTGTAATACATACGCGCGGTGAGACAGACTTAGTGCTTGATTTGCATTCTGTTCAACGAGCAAGATCGTCACGCCGGATTCATTAATCTGCTTAAATTTTATAAAGATCTCAGTAACGAGCTTTGGCGCCAGTCCAAGTGACGGTTCATCCATCATAAGCAACTTTGGCCGGGACATCATTGCACGCCCTATGGCGAGCATTTGTTGTTCTCCTCCGGATAATGTCGCGGCCAATTGTTTTCTACGTTCTTTCAATCGTGGAAAAAGCTCGAAGACTGAATCAAGATCATTTTTAAAGGTCTCCCTATCATTGGTCAGGTATGCGCCCATAATCAGGTTTTCTTCAGTTGTAAGGTTTCCAAATATGCGCCGCCCTTCTGGAGAAAGCGCAATCCCGAGTTTTACACGGTTGTGTACTGGCGTGGTTAATTTCTTTCCAAGATACGTGATATCGCCTGATATATTTGGCAACCTGACACCGGAGATAGCCTTAAGTAGTGTACTTTTCCCTGCTCCATTCGCACCAATGATAGATATAATCTCGCCTTCCTTGACGTAGATATTAATATTATCCAACGCCTGAATTTTTCCATAGAATACGGATAGATCTTTAATAGTCAATAGCATTTTCATCTACCTCACCGAGATAAGCAGAGATAACCTCCCGATTATTTTGTACTTCTTCAGGTGATCCCTGTGCTATCTCTTTTCCAAAATTCAATACGATGATATGGTCACAGATGCCCATCACAACTTCCATGTGATGTTCGATGAGTAATATTGTTACATCAAATTTGTGCAAGATATCCTGTATAAAGTCCATCAGTGTAATGGATTCATCAGGGTTCATACCGGCGGCTGGTTCGTCCAAAAGTAATAGCTTAGGGTTAAGAGCCAGTGCACGAGCAATCTCCAGGCGTCGCTGATGGCCATAGGGCAAATTTTCAGCAGTGGTATAGATATATTTCTCCAACCCTACTAGTTGTAGCAAGTCTCTAGATGATTTTTTGAGATGCTCTTCAGATTCCTTAAATTTATTTGTGCGGAATGCTGCGTCCCAAAGACTATAATTTGTCTCGTATTGTCGCGCGATAATAATGTTATCCAAAGCTGTTAACTTGCGAAACAGCCGAAGGTTTTGAAAAGTACGCGCAACTCCCTTCTGAACTATTTCATGACAAGAATGGCCGACAACTGAGTTGCCTTCTAATTCGATCGTGCCTTTAGTTGGTTGATATATACCGGTGATTAAATTGTAAACCGTTGTCTTACCTGCACCGTTTGGCCCAATAAGTCCATAGATCTTTCCTTGTGGGATAGAAAAGGTAACATTTGAAACTGCAGTCAGACCACCAAATTGTTTGGTAAGCCCATCAATCTTTAATACTTCCATTAAGCTTTTTGCCTTTCTTAATGTTTGTTATTAGCATTTTTAGCCTGAACATCAAATGATTTAGGCTTCTCAAGGAGATTTCTTTACCACCCATTAATCCTTGTGGGCGAAGGACAATGGTTGCAACTAATAAAAATCCATATATAACAAGTCGCCATTCGTAGAGTGGCCGAAGGAGCTCTGGGAGAGCTGTTAATATGATCGTCGCGATGACGGAACCACTGATGCTACCCAGTCCTCCAAATACTACTGCTGCAGCAAGCTCGGTGGATTTATCCATATTAAACATAATTGGTTGAATGTAGCCTATATAGTGTGCAAATAACCCACCAGCAAGACCGCCCATTGCTGCTGAGATTGTTAGTGAAATCTTCTTCATCCAGAAGGTATCGATACCGCAACATTCAGCTGCAAGATTATCCTCCCGGATAGCCATAAAATTTCGGCCATAACGTGAGTTTATAATGTTTCGGATGAATAATATGGCGGCGACCGCAATGGAGACGGCAATAGGCAGAGATGTTTTCGTATCGATCCCTAACATACCGCGAGCACCACCGGTTAGATTAATAAGGTTTTCCAAGATGAGCTTCGTTGCTTCGCCTACGCCAAGCATGACAATAGCAAAATAATCGCCAACGAGCTTCAATGTGGGAATACCAATTAAATATCCGATGATAGCTGCCACACCCGTTGCAAATATTAAAGCCAATCCAAAAGGAAAACCGAGTTTGACTGTAAGAAGTGCAGCGGTGTAGGCGCCAAGCGCCATGAATGCTGCATGGCCAAAGCTAAAAATACCAGTAAACCCTGTCAAAAGCGAGAGGCCAAGGACAGCAATGATATTGCAGCAGATCAAAATGATTACACCAATGTAATATTGCATGGTTTACTCCTTAAACCTTATCTTCACGCTTCACGCCTAATAAGCCGCATGGTCTAAAAAGAAGTATGACGATAAGAAGAAGATAGACGAAAATATCGCGTGCGCTTGAAGAGATATATCCTGCAATTAACATCTCGAAGATTCCAAGTAGGATCGATCCGATCACTGCCCCTGGTAAACTGCCTAAACCACCGAACACAGCCGCTATGTAGGCCTTGTTAGTAATTGTCGATCCGAGTGTTGGATACACGGTGTATTTCATTCCAAGAAAGAATCCTGCGAGACCAGCAAGAGAACCAGCAATAAAGAACACTATGGTGATTAAAAGATTTGTGTTGACGCCCATTAACCCTATGGCGTCCAGATCGTTCGCTGCTGCTCTAATAGCAATGCCCAGTTTCGTTTTGTTGATTATTATGACCAGTATGATCAACACGATTATTGCAGTCACCGCTGCAACTAAATCCATCGTGCTGATACTGATACCGCCCAACTCGATTGTAGTTATCTTGAATATCTGAGGATAGGACCGAAATCGTGGGCCTATGGTAGCGATAATTAAATTATCTATGAAGATAGACATACCCATTGATGCAATAATGAAATATAATGTCGGGCTTCCACGATCACGGATCGATTTATACGCCAGTTTATCGGCTATTGTGGCGATTAACATGCCGCCGATCATAGCGCCAGGAATCGCGATATACAAAGGAAGATTTGCAGAAAGAAGAAGGAAGAAACCCGTATAAGCTCCTACAGTAATAAAGGAACCATGTGCGAAGTTTGAAAAGGAAAGGATGCTATAGATCATGGAATAACCTATAGAGATTAATGCATATACAGAGCCCATGGAAAGACCATTGACTAGCTGTTGAAATATTGGGTTCAAATTATTTCACCTCAGTAAGAGCAAAATACGAAGATGCAAACAAGAGAATTACTTGTTTGTTGCAATAGGCTACCAGATTGAAACCAGCAGCCTATTGCTTGTACAGATTGAATTTCTTGAATCAAATCACTTTTTTTTGGGCGAATAGCGCTCAACGAAAGTTGCAACGCCATCACTTAACTTTAGAATGACAGCATCCTTGTCTAATGGATTGTGCGTAGCAGGATCAATTGTAATCACAGCATGAGTTAATTCGATATCGGTGGCATTTTCAATAGCAGAACGTAATGCATCTGCATCTGTTGTTCCGGCTTTTTCAATAACGTCTTTGATGAAATAGACCATATCATATCCCATTACAACGTTCAATTCCGGTTTGTCATTTTTGTAACGCTCAACATACTTATTTTTGATCTCCGCTAATGCTGGATCGCCCCAGTCAAAGTGGTTCACAGTATAGTAGTCGTGTAAATCGGGGCTGATCTCAAACATAGTTGGAGAGTAAGAATCTCCACTGAGGAAAACCACATCCATCCCGAGATCATAAGCTTGCTTCGTGATTAAGGCGTTTTCCTTATAAGTGTTAGGTAAAAAAATAGCATCCGGATTGTACTCTTTTATACTGGTGAGTTGGGAGCGGAAATCCACATCACCTGACTTATAGGCAAGCTTCGCACTGATTGTTCCACCTGCATCGAGAAAGTTATCTTCGATCGCTTTTGTAATACCAATCGAATAATCGCTTGTCACATCATAGAGAATAGCGGCATTCTTTATTCCAAGAGTATTGACTGCATAATTGGCTAGGATACGCCCCTGGTATGGGTCTGTGAAGCAGAGGCGGAAAGACCATGGCCGTACTTTACCATCTTCTGTCTGGGTGACCATGGTGTTAGTTGCAAAGGATGCAATCTGCGGGACTTTATTGTTGGCGGCGATATCTGCTACAGCAATGGTTGGGCCACTCAGATTGCTTCCGAGAAGCGCGACGATTTTATCCTGCTCGATAGCTTTTTTTACTGCATTAACTGAGTCAGCTGATGTGCCACGACCATCATAAAACTGTAGATCCAACTTTTTACCGAGTATACCGCCTGCTGCGTTTATCTCGTCGGCTGCTATTTGAGCACCATCTCTTTCAGCCATTCCCCATAGGGCACTGTCACCGGTGATATGAACGAGGTAACCAATTTTGATCGAGTCATCCTTGGCGGATCCAGCGGTATCACAACTGGCCAATACAACAGAAAACATTAATAGTACGAGGAAGATATTACATACTTTTTTCATTTGAGACTCTCCTTATTTTATACATCAATTGGACAGGTCTAGTATTCTTATTTGAACCTACGTTCTTTCTCTATAGGTGACATCCATCCAATCTTGCTATGACGGATGTTACAGCGAATCATGCCTTCTAAAACAGCGACTGATGCTCCGGCAGGATCAACAACAGGAACAACCATACCATTATCAGACAGGCGCGTTGCAATCTTACATGCTATTCCACCAAACCCGGTGCAACCAAGTATGATTGAATCTGCCCCGTCTTCTTTGATAGCTTTAACGGATTCGGCAAACAATTTTTCATAAATCAAATTGTCCTCATAAATAGCAAGCACTGGTACATCGATACTCCGCACAGAAATAATCCTTCCTGTATTAATATAAGCTGCATTGAGCCTGCGTATCATAGGAAGGATCGATGGAACAATCGTAATAATAGCGATGCGGTGTCCGACAGAAAGCGCAAGCTGGACGGATGCAGAACCAGCACCGACGACAGGATATGATACAGCTTCTCGGATTGCTTCAAGGCCAGGGTCAACAAAACAATTAATGATAGCGCCGTCGAATCTCTCTTTTTCGCCATTCACCGCCAAGCGAATGATTTCCGGGGTGTTCAAGGCTGCGTCATATTCGTTTTCAATGGATGATGATCCGTACATCAATCTACGTGCTTCAACTTCGGTACCAGGTGAAAGGAAGGGATGAAAGATTGCTTCTTCCAATTCATCTTTTCGATTGGAGATAATAGGGCGAATGATCAATAATTTCACGATATAAACTACTCCTCCCAAACCAGAAATTGATCCGGAAAGGCTTTGAATTATCAAACAAATTACTAAATTGGATTACATCCATATTAGCACAAATAAACAATTTGTCAATACAGCAATATGCTATTCACAAACAACTTGTAAGTAAATTTGTTGTAATTGACATTATGTTGATTATTCAGTCATATATTTTACATAATATTGTAATATCTACAACATTTTGGCAGATATTAATTTTATAATTTCACGGTAAACAGAAATACGATTACAATTTGTCAAGTATTTATACTTGTGAATAATTTGAAATTATTGTATAGTTGTAGTAATTTCGTACGTAAACCCTGGAGAGAATGAATGAAAGCAGAAGAAGTTTTTAAAATGCTTGACGATATTGCAAAAGGCATCGCCATGACTTTTGGAAGAAATTGTGAAACTTTAATTCAAGACTATAGTAAACCGAATCATCCAGTTCTTTCAATTTATAACGGCCATGTTAGCGGCCGAGAAGTTGGATCTTCCCTTGAGATCACAAGCAATGCAAGCCGATATATCCAGGGAGTTCAAATTACTGATCATTTAATTAATTGTCTTGCCATGCGAAACAACCGAAAAATAAAGACTACATCGTTCAATTTTCGTGGTGAAGGTTATTATTACTGTCTAGGAATTAATTATGATTTCACAATCCTGGCTGAGACCCAGGTTGTGTTGGAAAGTATGAATATGGTAGGGGAGGAACTTGATATAATGGTGGATCAAAATTATCTCAGCCAAATCTTAGACTCCATTTTGATTCAGATTGGAATTCCAGTTGAAGAGATGAAAAAGGAAAATCGTCTGGAGGTGATCCGCCTATTAAAGGCCCAAAATGCGTTTAGTTTCCAAAAATCTGTGCCTTATGTGGCAGAAAGGCTGAAATTATCAAGATATACTATATATAGCTATATCAAGGAATTGAACTCTGAAGAATCTTCAAAAAAATAACTTACTCAAGCATTTTCTTGTGATTTCCTGAAACCACATTCTTACATGTCAACTAAATAAGAGTGATAATGTGCTATCCGCCAACTGGTCGTTCATTTTTCCTCCCTTGCAGTGTCTTTACTATCTTCTCCATATAAGCACCTACTACAGCTTGAGTACTGATATTTGGACGTTTTATCCCCACAGATACGGTAAAGAACACATGCTCCCTCCTTTATAATCCGGAAGTCAGTGGTTCGAATCCATCAAACGCTGAAAAAAGTGTCAAACAAGTTATTGGTCTTTTAATTTGAAAGATTTGGCGGTCCAAGAACCACATGAAATCGATTTTGTTTTTCGATATCGAAACGACTGCTAACCATTTCAATGAAAAAAAGCTACTACGGAAAATCCTCCGCGCAGAGATCTGTTCAGCGGAGAGGGTGGGATTCGAACCCACGGTGGAGGGAACCTCCACAACGGTTTTCGAGACCGCCCCGATCGGCCGCTCTGGCACCTCTCCGAATGAGCCAATTATAACAGGCTAAACCTGAATAGCCGGTTTTCCTTTCTTGTTGTTCCTTTTATATCTCAACCGTCTGTTCCAGCGCGGGGTACAAAATATTCTCAAATCCACGGTCTTTTAATTTTTCCATCAATGGTTCCGCACCGCGCTCCTCGCCGTGCACCAGGAAAAGCTGCCGCAGGGAGGCCTGGCTGGCCTGGGCATAGGTGAGCAGCATATCCTGCCCGGCGTGCGCCGACAGGCCGCCAATGGTCACCACATCGGCCTTGCGGGTGTATTCCTCGCCGAAGATGCGGACGTGCTTTTCCAGTTCGGCCAGCCTGCGGCCCAGAGTAAAAGGAGCCTGCCAACCTACGATCAGGATGGTGTTGCGTGCATCTTCGATATTGTTCTTGAGGTGGTGCAGGATCCTGCCCGTTTCAGCCATACCGGAAGCCGAAACGATCATCAACGGGCCGTTCATGTTATTGATGGCTTTCGATTCTTCGACCGAACGCGTATAGGTGACTCCATCGTAATGATGAGAGGCTTGTGCTTCAACAAAGAACCGCTTCGCCTCCTCATCAAAATACTGTGGATACATATTAAAAATGTCGGTCACACTGACCGCCAGGGGACTGTCCACAAATACAGGGATGTGCTGAATGACACCTTCGCGCACCATGCGGTTGTACATATATATAATTTCCTGTGTACGGCCAACAGCAAACGCCGGGATGATGATTTTCCCTTTGTTCCTGATGGCGTGTTTCACAACCTCGGAGAATTCCATGTATGCCTCCTCCGGATCGCGATGGACTTTGTCGCCATAGGTGCATTCCATCATCAGGTAATCTGCATCTTGAGGCAGCACCGGGTCTTTGATAATGGGCAGATGCTTCCTTCCAATATCACCGGAGAACCACAAGCGCGTCCTTTTCCCATTTTCGGTGATATCCAGCACGATGGACGCCGATCCCAGGATATGACCGGCTTCGACAAAGTGAGCTCTGACCCCTTCCACCGGTTCGAACTCCCGGTTATATTCACGTCTCTCAAACTGACGAATGGCAATTTCCACATCCGGGATGGTATACAGGGGTTCGATGAGAGGCTTGCCTTGCTGGGCAAGTTTCTTGTTCATGTATCCTGCATCGGCTTCATGGATATGACCACTATCACGCAGCATAACCTCGGCAAGAGATACCGTTCCCGGAGTGGCGTAGATGGGACCTTTGAAACCCTTTTTTACGAGATTTGGCAGGTTACCGGAATGATCGATATGGGCATGGGAAAGAAGAACAGCATCGATACTCTCGGGGTCAAAGGGAAAGCTGCGATTGCGGGTGAAGCTCTCTTCCCGTTTGCCCTGATAAAGGCCGCACTCCAGCAGCAGCCGGCTGCCGTTCACTTCGACAAGGAATTGAGAACCGGTGACCGTCCGTGCGGCACCATCAAAATGAATTTTCATGAATGATCCTCTTGTTGGATGATTTCCAGTATTTCTTTGCCGTAGTGATTGAACCGCCAGGGCAGATCCTGCATGATTTTTTTCAATTGCGCCAGGCTGGATGGCTCTTCTTTGGCGATGAGCTCCATCACATCCCGCGGCAGCACAATATCTGATTCAATGCCCAACTCCCGGGCTCTTCCCCTTCTCCATATCCGCAGCGCTTCGTGCAGGTTAAGGTAGCGCCCATTGGGACGCAGGCGGCAGGGTCGCGGGGGTGGTTTTCTATTCATGCCTTTTTCCACTGCGATGAGGATTTCACCCCCGTGCATACCTACCATCCGCCGGTTCATGCCCGGCACATGCTCAAGCATATCTCTGTTGCGGGGGGTCTTGCGCGCAATTTCCAGCAGCACCTTGTCACCCAGCACCTTGAAAACAGGTTTGTTTTTCGCCCTGGCAACCCGCTCGCGGTATTGGTAAAGTTCATACAAAACTGCCAACTGTTGATAATCCAATTCTTCCTTAAGAGCCAGCCGCCAGAAATGAGCCAGCCCGTTTTCGACGTAGCTGGCATGTACCTTCGTCATCCGTTCAAAATCCTCCCGCGCCAGCTCGGAAAGATTTTTTTCAACCAGTTGTTCGTTCAGCCGCTGGCGTAAATCGATCAGGTAATGAGTATCCAGCCGGGCATAGGCTTTTTGTTCCTCTGACAACGGGCGTTCTCCCCAGTTGGCACGCTGAAACTGTTTGTCCAGCGTGAGATTAAACTCACTTTCCAGCATGGCCGCCAGCCCAATTTGCGGATACTTCAAAATACGCCCGGCCAGCATGGTATCAAAGATATTTTCAAATGAAAATCCAAAGTCACGCCTCAGGCAAATAATGTCATACTCGGCGGCGTGGAAGATTTTTTCAATAATTGGAGAGGAGAAAATGGATCCCAGGGATGACAAATCATCCAGTGCCAAAGGATCCACCAAATAATCCTCGCGGCCTGTCGAAAATTGAATCAGGCATACCTGTTCCTGGTAAGCGAAAAGGCTGTTGGATTCGGTATCCACTGCAAGAAAATTGCAGGGTTCCAGATTCCTGACCATCTTGGCAAGGGCACCCGGCGTGTCCACCCAGATCATTTCAGTAGTGATCGAATTATCCATGTCCATGTGAGATTATAGCCCAAAAACAAGTCATTCCGGTTTTCACGTATGCACCGGATATGGATCGGGAAAAGGGTGCGGGATCTATTTCTGAGTGCTTCTTCTGTATCTGGCATGTGCAGGGTGGAACTTCACAGGCACAGAATAGCATCGAAATCCGTGCCAAACCGGTCGGGCAGGCAGCGGTTATCCACCTGGTAAAGGGGGATGTCCAATTAACAGAAGATGTCCAGGCCTGTTTTATGCTAAACTTATACAGGAGTATAACCATGAAAACCAGAACGCCTGAATTAAAAACCCGCTGGCAGCAGCGTTTCCTGGCCTGCGGTGTGACGTGGACTCAAATGGCCAGCCTGAACCCGGATCGAGGCCTGGCGGGCAGCAACCGGTCAGGTGTTTTACAGTTATATGCCTGGGATATTCCCACCGGGAATCTACGCCCGTTAACTGATTATCCGACTGGCAAGATGATGGGCTATCTTTCGCCGGATGGCAGTCACGTTTATTATCTGAAGGACGAGGGCAGCAATGAGATCGGGCATTATGTACGGGTGCCTTTTGAGGGCGGCCCCGAAGAAGACATTACGCCTAATCTGCCTCCTTATGCTTCATACTCCATCACCGCCAGCGGCGATTCTTCACGCTTGCTGCTTCTGGCGGCTGCCCAGGATGGTTTCAAATTATACATGATGGATATTGGGCAGAAGGACAAGCCGGGTGAACCGCGTTTAATTCATCAAACCAAATCACTCTTGCAGGACGTCCATCTTTCATCCAATGGGCAAACGGCTGTCGTTGTTTCCACGGAGCTTTCGCAAAAACTGTTCACGAATCTGCTGGCGATTGACGCTGACAGTGGGATCAAGATTGCTGAATTGTGGGACGGCGGGGAGACTTCCCTGCAGGGTTGCACTTTCTCGCCCATGGCCGGTGATCAGCGCGTGCTGGCCACAACAAACCGCAGCGGTTTTGAACGTCCCCTCCTGTGGAACCCGCACACCGGCGAACGCCGTGATTTTGATTTCAAGGAACTTGATGGTGATGTAACACCCTGTGACTGGTCACCTGATGGCCGGTACTTGCTGTTGCAAAATATTCACCAGGCCCGCCAGCAGTTTTATTTATTTGATCTTCAGGAAGAACGGTTGATCAAACTGGATCATCCCTGCGGTACTTATACTTCTTTTAGCGGGTATGGAACTTATTTCACTGATAAAAATGAGATCATCACAAACTGGCAGGATGCCACACACCCAGCCCAGGTGATTGCGCTCGACATGTTGACAGGCCGGAAAACCCGCACGGTCATGCCCGGTGCCGATGTTCCACCCGGGCAGCCCTGGAAGGCGGTCACTTTTCCTTCCAGTGATGGGACAATGATCCAGGCCTGGCTGGCTGTCCCGCAGGGTCAGGGCCCCTTCCCGACCATCCTGCACACCCATGGCGGCCCGACCGGTGTGATGACCGAGAGCTTTGATCCGCAGGCACAAACCTGGCTGGATCATGGCTTTGCATTTCTCACCGTTAACTACCGCGGTTCCACCACCTTCGGCAAGGATTTTCAGAACCAGATTGTGGGTGATTTGGGCCACTGGGAGGTGGAGGATGTGGAAGCAGGCCTGAAATGGCTGATTGCGAATGGCATTGCTGACCCTGCCCGTATCCTGAAAACCGGCTGGTCGTATGGTGGGTACATGACGCTGATGTGTCTGGGGAAACTGCCCGAGTATTTTGCGGGCGGTATGGCAGGCATTGCCATCGCCGATTGGAGTTTGATGTACGAAGACCAGGCTCCCACCTTGCGCGGATACCAGGTGGCCCTGTTTGGCGGTACGCCGGAAACACATGCCGGGCAGTATCGCAAGAGTTCGCCGATCACCTATGCGGAGAATGTGCGTGTGCCGGTACTGATCATCCAGGGCAGCAATGATACCCGTTGCCCGGTGCGCCAGATGAAAGCCTATCTTGAAAAGATGAAGAAGCTGGGCAAGCAGGTGGACATCCACTGGTTTGAAGCCGGGCATGGATCGATGAAAATTGAAGAAAAGATCAGGCAAATGCAAATCATGCTGGATTACGCCTATCATGTTCTGGGGGAATAGGCTGGTTTGAATTTTGTGTTTTCAAAAAGTGCACTGTCAGAACGACAGTGCACTTTCTATCACCTTGATTTTACCAATCCCCCCTATCAATAGTTACTTCGGTCCATATCCTTTACGAAATGGATAATGGCACAAACGGTTTGCCGGAGAGGATGTTATCCTTTCGCCCCTGCATGAACTTTCCCACCCAACTGTCGGGCGCTTCCTTGTCAGCAAAATCCGCCACCTGCAAATAAAGCCCGATCTCGAGCAGCTTCAGGAAGGCAGGCAATTCATTGAGTTGATCCTGATCCAACCGGCGTTCACTTCGATAGCCATCCGAAAAGTGATCCAGAAAACGGGTTGCGAAAGCTTGCCGGTCATGCCCGGGGTACAACACCAGAAAATCGAGCAGCGGCAGGGCGATGTCCATCAAATACCATCCGTAACAGCAATCGTCAAAATCATAGAGCGTGAGCGTGTCATCGGTGGTGTCGATGAAAAAATTGGCGCATTGCAAATCGGAATGGATCAGGCCGTAAGTGTTTGAGGTACGCGGCAGGCTGTTGATACACCGGATGACTTCTTCGCGTAGCTGTAAGATTCCACTTTCAGCCCCCGCCAGCTTGTCGAGAGGGCTGTAATTATTGATGACTTCGTCCCATGCCGGGCGGGTAACAATGCCGGCCGGGGGTTGATAGCCTTGCGAAAGCCGGTGCAGCTTGCCAGTCAGACTGCCCAACAGTGTAAACTGCCGGTCATTCCATTCTTCGAATCCCAGGGTTTCTGCCCGCACACCGCGCGCCTTTTGCACTGCTGTGACAAGCCACAGTTCATCGCCGTCCGGGATGGTTTCCACCAGGCGATTATGGATGGACGGTAGCGGAAGGGGTACGCTTAACCCGTTTTTTGCCAGATACTGCACCCAATCCAGGCTGGAGGTCATGGCAGGAAGGTTAAAGCCCTCGCCGGGCGGGGTCAGCCGTAATACAGCCTGTTTCCCGCTTTGCGTAAATTCGTAAACAGCGCTGGATGTGCCGCCCGATAAACGGACAGCCTGGTTGTCATCGCTGCCGAACAGTGTGAGGGCATGGGAAAGCAGAGCAGGGTTCATAAAGGGATTGATGAGTAAGGGGAAAAGGCGGGGAGAGAGGGATTCGAACCCTCGGCGGAGTTTATAGCCCCGCACTCACTTAGCAGGCGAGCCCAATCGGCCACTCTGGCATCTCCCCAGTCGTGAACTTGTCACGTGGGCAAAATTATACCATTATTCGTAATAGAAAATTTAACGCGCGGTAATTGGTTGTATCAATTGGAAATATTACCCGGGAAACAAGAATTATTTTACACCATGTCTTTCAGTGATATTTTTGTCTGGCGGAGGGAGAGGGATTCGAACCCCCGGTGGGTTGCCCCACACTTGTTTTCAAGACAAGCACCATAGGCCGCTCGGTCATCCCTCCAAACGAACCTTTCTTGTGACAAAAAATTTTATCATACTCACTGTTATTGGACAAGCAAACTTGTTTGAGGGTGTTGAAAAAGCCATTCCAAAAAAGTTCAATTCCCCGCCCATTTTGGAGCGGAGATGAAGGGGCGGGGTGTAGTGGACCCTTTATTACGGGTGTTATAATCACCCTGTTTGGATTTCATGCCAGAAACTGTTCCTGAACCGGAAAAGATGCGAGATTTCCAATCATACAAAGCACCCCGCAGGGAAACGTGACAAACAAAGAAAAGAACATACCTGCACCAAACAAGAACTCGCGCAAAATCCTTTGGCGCTGCCTCAAATATCTAAAGCCCTACTGGTTGATGACCACCGGTGTGTATCTGGCGGTGTTGGTGATCAACGTGGTCAATATTGCGCAGCCTCAATTCATCCGCCGCATTATCGATAACGGAATTTACGGCAAGGACATCTCTGTGCTCAATCTGTCTGTTGCGGCACTGCTGGGGATTACCCTCATCAAGGGTATCGTTATTTACTTCCAGGGCAGTTGGACGGAGTATGCTTCCCAGAGCGTGGCCTATGACCTGCGGAATGAAATCCAGGCCAAACTGAACTGTCTTTCCTTTGCTTTTCACGACCGCATGGAAACCGGGCAAATTCTCTCACGCGCCATTCAGGATGTGGAACGGATTCGTTTTCTCACCGGTCGGGCAATTCTGAGGATTGTTGAAAGCCTGGTTTTGATGGTAAGCACGGCTGCAGTATTGATCTGGATGAACCCAAAGTTGGGCCTGATGGTCATGCTGATCATTCCGTTGATCTCGTACAGCGGGTATTCCTATGGCCGCAAATTTCGCCCGCTTTCGGTAAAAATCCAGAACCAGTTGGGTAAGCTGACTGCCCGTGTGGAACAGAACCTGCTCGGGGCACAGGTTGTAAAAGGTTTTGCCCAGGAAGATGCAGAGATCGAACGCTTTGCCCAACAAAATGAGATCTGGTTCAACCAGTCTGCCCTGGCTGCCAGAATGGAATCCATCAACGTACCGCTGCTCGATTTAATCGCCAATTTGGGCACGGTGCTTATCTTGTGGTACGGCGGCACTTTGGTCCTTCAAGGGGAGCTCAGTCTGGGTGAACTGGTTGCTTTTACCACATATCTTTCCCAGCTTGTCCGCCCGTTGCGTTTATTGGGGCGCGTCATCCCTGCATTGGCCATCGCAGCTTCAGCAGGAGAACGAATTTTCGGAATTTTGGATGACGAAAGTATCATCCATGACAACCCCGATGCACAGCCTTTTGTAATTACCTCCGGCCATGTTTGCTTTGAGAATGTGGCTTTTGGTTATGAGGATGATCATCCTGTTGTCGAGAATATTACCTTTGAAGCACTCCCCGGACAGGTTGTGGCGCTGCTGGGCGCCACTGGTTCCGGGAAATCGACCATCATCAATCTGATTACCCGTTTCTATGATCCGCAGGCCGGCCGGATCACCATCGACGGGATGGATATTCGGGATATCCCCCTGCGTGATTTACGTCGGCAGATTGGCATAGTCTTGCAGGATACCCGTCTTTTTGCCGCCAGTATTCGCGAAAATATCGCCTTTGGAAAACCGGAAGCCAGCGAAGATGAAATTGTTGCTGCGGCCAGGCAAGCCCAGGCACATGACTTTATTATGGAGATGTCGGACGGCTATGATGCTTTGGTTGGCGAGCGCGGGATCACGCTTTCGGGCGGCCAGAAACAACGTATCGCCATCGCGCGTACTCTGCTGACGGATCCCCGCATCCTCATCCTGGACGACGCCACATCCAGTGTGGATACCCAAACTGAACAATTAATCCAGCAGGCATTGCAGCAATTGATGGAGGGGAAAACAACCTTTATCATTGCACACCGCCTCAGCACGGTACGGCGGGCTGATCTCATCCTGCTTCTGGAAAACGGGCGTATCCTGGCTCATGGAACACACGCCGAACTGATACATTCCTCCGACCTGTATTATGAGGTTTATCAGCATCAGCTCAGGCCGGAAGAACGTGCCGGGTTGGAGGTGGTGCGATGACCTTCAACATTACCCCTGAAATCGGCCCTCGGGGTGCCATCCAGGAATTTGGAACACCCCCAAAAGATGCCAGTTTCTTCAACCGGGATGTTGTGGTTGAAATGCTGTCTTTTCTACGTCCATACAAAAGGCGGATGATCTTTGCCGTACTGTTGATGCTGGCAGTCACCGGCCTGACGCTCCTGATCCCGTACCTGATAAAAATTGCCATCGATGAATATATCTCCGCTGGTATCCAGCAAGGTTTGGGGCGGATTATTCTTTATATTGCTTTGTCATATATCGGGCTGTATGGCGCCACGGCTGGCCAGAATTACATCCTTTCATGGGTTGCCCAGCGGGTTTTGGCTGACCTGCGCCAGGCACTGTTCAATCATCTTCAAAAGTTGTCCCTCAGCTATCATGATAATCACCTGGTGGGGGTGACCGTATCCAGAGTCATCAACGATGTAGCTGTTATCAATGATCTGCTCACTCAGGGGATCATCGAGTTGGTGGGTGATATGCTGGTTTTGACCGGCATCATCGTTATCATGCTGTCGCTCAGTCCAAAACTGGCACTCTACTGTTTCACTGTATTGCCATTGATGGTATTGGTCACATACTGGTTCTCCCACAAGGCCCGTGATGCATTTCGCTCCACACGCCAGCGGATTGCTGCCCTGGTGGGACGCATGGCAGAAAATATTACTTCCATACGGGTCATTACCGCTTTTGTACAGGAGAAGATGGTTGAGGAGCGGTTTGAACAGGTCAACCGCGCCAACCGGGATGTCAATGTGGAAGCCATCCGGCTTTCGTATATCTTTATCCCCTCCATTGAATTTCTGTCGACTCTGGCGGTGGCGATTGTGCTCTTTTTTGGCGGACGCGAAGTAATGGCAGGCACGGTGACGTTGGGCGTCATAGTGGCTTTCCTCTCGTATGTGACACGTTTTTTCCAGCCGGTGCAGGAACTGAGCCGGTTGTATACCACCATGCAGTCTGCCATGGCCGGCGGTGAACAGGTGATGAAGCTCCTGAACACTGAACCCGATATTGCCGATCAACCCGATGCCGTTCCCATGCCCAAGATTAAGGGCAAAATCGAATTGAAGAATATCAATTTTCGCTACCGCCCCGAGATGCCCCTTGTGCTGAAGGACGTGAATTTGTCCATCCAGCCGGGTCAGGCTGTTGCACTGGTTGGGCCGACCGGTGCAGGGAAGACGACAATTGCCCGTCTGATCGCCCGTTTTTACGAGTTGAGCGAAGGCAGCCTGGAGATTGATAACCTGGATGTGCGTTCGGTTACCCAGAGATCACTTCGACGGCAGATCGGCATTGTCCCGCAAGACCCTATTTTGTTTGCCGGAACAGTGGAAGACAACATTTGTTTTGGATCACCGGATGCTCCCCATGCAGCGGTGGTTGAGGCTGCGAAACTCGCCCTGGCGCACGATTTTATCGAGAAACTCCCGCAGGGGTACAAAACCTGGGTACAGGAAGGCGGCGTGAACCTCTCGGTGGGGCAGCGTCAGTTGTTATGTATCGCCCGGGCTGCCCTGGCAGATCCGCGCATCCTGATCCTCGATGAAGCTACTGCCAGTGTGGATACAATCACCGAAGTCATGATCCAGAAGGCATTGGCACGTTTGCTGGAAGGAAGGACGGCTATCATCATTGCCCACCGGCTCAGCACCATCCGTGATGCTGACATGATCTGTGTCATTGATGAGGGAAGGATTGTGCAACGCGGCAGTCACACCGACCTGCTAAAGCTGCAAGGCCGTTACCGCAGCCTGTACGATCAGCAGTTTGCCGGAGGATGAGGAGAACGGCCCGGGGGATCTATTCTTTCAACATGTCACGTTGATGGATTTGCGCCAGGATGTCGCGGCTGCGGATAAACAGCCAGAATGTCTGGGCGACGTTAGCCAGGCCAAATGCTGCCGCACCCACGTACAAACCGGTTGCTTTTCCCCAAATAACTCCGGCGATCAGCACGAACACGAACACAACCAGATAGAGGATCACTGATTCGGTGATGGACTTGGTTTTGCGGCTGTACAGAATGGACCCCTGAAACCAGCTTTGATATACACTCAATGGGGGAACGGCCAGAACGTACACCAGCGAGCTGCGGGCCAGTTCGCTTAGCTCACCGCTCAGTCCGGTCACTTGTTCAAACCACAGCCTCGAAATGGGGGTCAGGAAAATGACCAAAACCACGATCGTAAGGAAAGCAGTCAGCATGTGGGAAAAATTTTTCAGGTTCATGAATGAGCCTTTTTCACTGATCAACGCCACAACCACCTCGTTGTAACCCATCCCAATACTGCGCAGCAGGAAAACCAGATTGAGAATGACACCCCATGTCGCCAGTGAATCGATAGCGTTGGGCATTCGGCTCAATGCAGCGCTGCCAATGGGATTTCCCAAAAACTGGAGCAGCGAGGTCAATACGAGCGGGGCATAAAAAGCGGCGAATTCACGCCAGGAAAAGGGATCGGATACCGGCACGGACTTGACATCATCCTGAACGATGCGTCGTACACGCAAACCGGAAAAAATGGCTTCAAAGGTGACACCGGCTGCCTCCGCAATGGTCGCGACAATGATGCCGGGGATTGTTCCAATGAAATAACCGCCGAAAAGCACCAGGATAATGGTGGACAGGCGTACCATGGTACATTGCATAACCCCATCGGAATGACCGAAGCGGATCATCACACCTTGATTGAACCGCCGGTAACCAATTGACCATGTCCATGGCAGCATGATCATCATACCGGTTCTGGCCGGAGCCACCAGTTCTTCAGGTACCCCGAGGATGTTGTTGACAACAAAGTAATACAGCGGCGTGAATGCAACCAGGAAATGCAGGACAGTGAGCGAGCCACCCATGATAAGCATGGCTTTACGCAGTTTTGTAAAGGAGGCATAATCCTTGCTCAATACGGTGGATGCTGAGAGCAGCATGACGACCGGTGCTTCGATCACCAGTGCAAGGGGGTTAATAATCCCGCCGAAGGCGGCCAGACTGATGGTGGGATTGACCAGGCGGGCGATGATCGCGCTGATCAACGGCCCTTCCAGGCTCATCATAAACCAGCTTGCCGCCAGAGGCCACCAGGTTTTGTAGATGCGGTTGAGTGAAACGCCGCTGTTTTGATCTGTTTTCAAGGTTGTTTCCATGGGCAGGGGATGATTATACCGCGTTGGAGCGGGCTTGTTTTTGGTAAAAGCAATCATTGGTCAACGATTACTGTAAAAACAACCACGAAAAGCAGGAACCACACGAAATAAGAAATGACAGGGATACGCTGCGGCAACGTGGCGGGCATGGAATACCCATGACAACAAACCGGGGCTGTCGCATGGTGGACAGCCCCGGCATATTATTTTTTCGATACCAGTTCCTACATTCCCATCCCTACCGCCACTTCAGGCGTTCTGGGGTTCTCGCCTTCGCCATCCTGGGTATCGTCATCCAATCTCAGCACCACTTCACTTTCTGCATTCAAATCGATCAGGATATGGTCGCCATCCTTGAACTCGTGTGAAAGCAGGGCATCCGAAAGCCTGTCTTCGACGTGCTGCTGGATCACCCGTCGCAATGGCCGGGCACCCATCTCCGGGTTAAAGCCCTGATCCGCAAACAAATCACGGGCTGCCTCGCTGGCTCGCAGGCTGATATTGTTGTCCTTCAGGCGGTTGGCAACTTTATCCAACTCGATGACCACAATATCGCGAATGTCATTTTTATTGAGCATACGGAAGATGATCACACCATCCAGACGGTTAATGAACTCTGGCCGAAACACCCGTTTGAGTTCTTCATTGAGCTTTTGACTCATCTCGTCGTAAGCTTCCCGTTCTTCCAGCGCTTCACTTCTTTGCGGGCGGAACCCCAAAGTGGTTTGGCGTTTGATAAGATCCGCGCCGATATTGGAGGTCATCACGATAATCGTGTTGCGAAAATCGACTTTGTGGCCGCGGGCATCCGCAAGGTGGCCCTCTTCCATGATCTGGAGGAGCATGTTATGTGTTTCAGGATGCGCCTTTTCGATTTCGTCAAAAACGACGATGGAATATGGCCGCCGGCGGATCCCTTCAGTCAATTGGCCCGCTTCCTCATACCCTACATATCCTGGAGGAGCACCGACCAGGCGGCTGACGTTATGGCGTTCCATGAATTCGGACATATCCAGTTGAATCAAGGCGTCTTCGCTGCCGAACAGGAAATGGGCCAGTGCTTTGGTCAGCTCCGTTTTACCGACGCCGGTAGGCCCCAGAAAAATGAAGGAGCCAATCGGGCGATGCGGGTCTTTCAACCCGGAGCGTCCGCGCCGGACTGCCTTGGCGACCACTTCCACCGCTTGTTCCTGCCCAATGATACGTTTCTTGAGCTCATCCTCCATGTGAAGCAGGCGGGATGATTCTTCCTGGGCAAGCTGCATGACGGGGATGCCGGTCCACATGTTCACCACCTCGGCGATGTCATCCGTGGTCACGATTGGGCTTGTATCACGATCCCAAATGTTGCGCATGCGCTCCAGCTCTTCTTCCAACTCGGTCTGGTGCGCTTGCAGGTCTTCAGCGTCGTCCAGGAGATTGTCTTCCTGGGCCTGTACGCGCTGCTGGCGCACCTTGCGAAGCTCCTGCATGACTTTCTTGGTCGCCTGGGCTGTCTTGCTCTTGTACATCCGCACCCGTGAAGCTGATTCGTCGATCAGGTCAATGGCTTTGTCCGGCAGAAAACGGTCAGATACATACCGTTCTGAAAGGCGGACAGCCGATTCGAGCGCTTCATCGGAAATATTGAGACGGTGGTGTTCTTCATACGCCTTGCGAATACCCCTCAGAATTTCAAGTGTCTCGTCGGATGACGGCTCATCGACCATGATGGGTTGGAAACGTCGTTCCAGTGCGGCATCACTTTCGATATGTTTGCGATACTCATCCAGGGTGGTTGCCCCAATTACCTGCAGCTCACCGCGTGACAAGGCCGGTTTCAGGATGTTTGCCGCATCGACAGATGAACCGGCCGATCCCGCTCCGACCAACATATGCAGTTCGTCAATAAACAGGATTGCTCCCGATGCCTTTAGTTCATCGATAACCCGCTTAAGGCGTTCTTCAAACTGGCCCCGATACATGGTGCCGGCTACCAATGATCCTACATCCAGTTGCAGCAGTCGTTTATTGAGCAGCGGTCCGGGAACATCGCCTTCGAGAATGCGCTGTGCAAGACCTTCCACAATGGCGGTTTTACCGACACCGGGTTCGCCGATCAATGCGGGATTGTTTTTTGTCCGGCGTGCCAATATCTGGATGACGCGTTCGATCTCTTTTTGCCGGCCGATGACGGGATCCAGTTTTCCCTGGTCGGCAAGGTTGGTCAGATCGACTGCCAGTTGATCGATTAATGTTGATTTACTGCTGTCCCTCTCAGGTGGCGACTTATGCTGCGGAAGTTCCTTCGATTTAGACTGACTGGGAGGTGTACCGCTTTCGTCCATTACCCGGCGAGTCTGACGGCGAATTTGTTCAGGAGTGACACCCAACTTGCGAAACATTTCCTTTGCCAGTCCTTCTGTCGAACGGATCAAGCCCAGGAGTAAATGTTCAGTTCCAACATATTGATGATTTAATCGGCGTGCCTCTTCGATGGCAAACTCCAACACCTGCCCGACACCCTCCGAAAGATCGATTTTCCCGCTGGTGTTATCCCCATATCCGCTCACGCGTTCGAGTATTTCCCGAACACGATCAGTTTCCAAACCAAGTTCACGCAGCACTCTTCCGGCTACACCGCCGTCTTCCTGGGCTAGTGCCATCAAAAGATGTTCGGTGCCAATCTGGCTCTGGCGCATGGTTTCCGCCTCTTTATGGGCCAGGCTCAGAACCTGACGTGCTCTCTGCGTAAAACGTTCCATTCCAGCCAATTTTCAAACCTCCTGTCTAATAGACATGCCCAAGGTTGTAACAATAAAAATTCAGGGCCATTGTCATAATGGGAGGCATAAGAATTTGTACTGCTTTCCGTTCTGCTTGTGCCTCCCGGTTTCTCCGAAGAGATGATCTGATTCGATTCTACCAAAGAATAAACACGAATGCGAGAAAGCGTGTGTTATTTTATATTAGATTTCTATAAGACTTTTATCAACAGCCGGGTGACTATGGCTTCCATTTTGGATCCGGCCTCAGCCGGGTATCCTTTTCGAACAATTCACGAACCTCGTTAAACGCAATATCACCCCCAATGATCTTCATGCGGGCGCTTGTCCAGTTCGAAAATGCGATCCAGCTTGACCGGCGTGCTGCGCATATTTACCTCGGCCTAGCGTTCTTCGGATAATTCAATCCCGTAACGGGAGGCCCAGGAGATATGCACGACCAACCCCTGGACAATCCTGCACAACTGGTCGATATCCTCCGGAAGTTCTTCCAGCGGGCGGGCGTATTTCCCGGCGTCTGTGAGCAGCCCCGGAACGGAGAAAAATTCCTGCGGTGATGAACCCTGGTCAGCCGGTTTCATGATCCCCTTCCTTTTTCCACCACTGATACTCGGCAATAAAATGATATCCGCCTTGTTCAGCACTCCGGCATGCATCTTCAAGGTCTGCCGGTATCACTGCACCGGCAAGCGAAATATCCTCCTGGTTTATTCGCCAGCGGGCTGCCAGCAGATCCCGCGTGGTAAATGAATTCTCAAGCCAGATGCCGGGATAGTTCATCGTCACCACCTTTATCAAACAGGCATCCGGTGTGGCTTTGATAGCTGGCGCATATTTCTCACTGCTTACATACAAGCGGTGAACCTTTTCGCCACATGAAAACCCGCAGCGGGTAAAGGTCATCCGGCTGGCGATATTGCCGGTCTGGATCAACGCCCGCGAGGGGATATTTCCCGCATATTGAACGCTTGCCCGAACCAGGGCTTCACCCAGGTGACGGCCGCGGAAAAGCGGGCTGACGGCCAGTAAATCCACCTCCCAGATTGGGCCAGTCGGGCTTTGCGTCAAAAAACTGTCGACAAAACCAACCGGGTAGGCGGCATGTTCTGCCACCAGGGTGAGGTGATCCGCTGAATTCAACACCCGTGTGATTTGTTTCGGGCTGGAATCCTCCTCCGGCCAGACCCGGCTTTTAATTTCTGTCAGTGCTGGAACATCCCCAACACGGGCAGCCCTCATCGTAAAACATTCGTGACCCCACTGGTATGGGGTCGCTTGAAAGGATGTGGTTATCAATTTAATAGATACGCCAGATCCCACCGGGCATTGGCGATCAATGATTCCATGTGCGTCCGTTCATAATTATGAGATGCGTCGATGCCGGGGCCGATCAAGGCCACCACTGCGTTTCCGCCTGCCCTCCAATAAGCGGTGCCGTCTGAAGCATAATAGGTAAAGATATCCACTTTGTAGGGGATTTCATATTGATCGGCCAGTTTTCGCAGCCGCATGCTCAGGGCATGGTCGTATGGGCCGCCGCCATCTTTGACACAAATCGAAACATGAAATTCATCTGAGGTCTGGGTGTTGCCGATGGCAGCCATGTCATTGACCAGCAGTTCGGTTGTATCATCCGGCAGGCCGGTTGTTCCGCCGTGCCCCACCTCTTCATACGTGGTGAAGTACAGATATGTTCTCTGGGCCGGTTTGAGTCCTGCATCATGCAGTGCTTTGACAACTGCCAGCACGACGGCGACACAAGCCTTGTCATCCAGGAAACGTGAACGAATAAAACCATTATTGACCTCAACGCGCGGGTCAAAGGCCACAAAGTCGCCCACTTCAATCCCCAGGGCGCGGGTTTCATCGGCATTGGTGGTACGGGCGTCCAGCCTTACTTCCATCGCGGAGTCTTCGCGCTTGGTATCGGTTAATTCAGCGCCATAGACATGCCCGGAAGCTTTGTTTAATAGAAGGGAACCGCGGAATGTTTTTCCGGAAGCCGTATAAATATTGCAGCCTTCCGTCTCCACCGAGTTCCAACTCAGGCCGCCGATGCGGGTCAATTGAAGCCGTCCGTTGGATTTGATCTCCTTTACCATGGCTCCGAGGGTGTCGACATGGGCACTGATGGCGCGCGGCGCATCCTCGCGCTCACCCGGCAGCACAGCCAGCAGCGAACCTTTGGAGGTGCGGCTTATCTGTACCTCAGGAAATTCGGCCAGCGCTTTTTCCACATATTCGGTAGCACGCTCGGTAAAACCCGTCGGACTGTGAGTATTTAGCAGCCCGACCAAAAAGTTTTGCAGGTAATTTTGATCGATGGGGGGAAGTGACATGATGTCTCCTTAATAAGGTGAACTGGCACCTGAAAATGATAAAGCCTGTTGATTTTCGGATTATACCACCCTGAGATGGTGTGCCAATCGCCTGATTAAACATAATCTGTTGGAAGCCAATTCATGGCGACCTGAAACTATTAAGTTTGAAAATCGACCCCATTTTTCTACGATGATAATGAAGGCTCCAAACCGGACACAATATTTTCTTCTCGATTCCTTTGCCATGCCTGAAAATCTGGAAACCCCAAAAACAAAAAAGGGGCAGTCCGAAAAGTAAGCCGGCAGCCTCATTACTTTGTTCAAGAACCATGATTCAACAGGGGGAAGAAAAGAAAAGAAGCTGCTCCGGTGGAATGAACGGAATCAGCCTGATACCATCCAGCTATGGAGAATTGATAGCAGAGAAACATTTGGTAAGGACGGTAAACGAGGCAGTGGAGAAGATTTATTCATTCCGGCGCATAGCGAAAGTCCTAAGAGAGAATATCTGCTTCATGATGATGGTTTATCGGGATCAAGCGAGGAACAACCTGACTTCTGGGAAGGGTATTCGATTACGATCAGAGCGTTGTATTGAAGTGGGAACTGTCTTTGGACAAATAAAACACAATACAGGGTTTAGAAGGTTCATGCATCGGGGGATAGAAAAGGTGAATATTGAGTGGGGTGAAAAAGCAATTCTAAGGAGTAATTTCACAGCCTCCCAGCGAGGGGCGCGCTTTACCGCTGCGATCTTGACCTGGTGGCAACGGTTCCCCAACATTTGCGGTGTGGACTGGCTTCGGCTGTGATGGCCGAAGGGCTATGCAGGCTGCAGCGGTTGCAGGGTGACAACCAGGCGGGGGTTTCCCTGTCCTTGTCATGCTGAGTGCCAACGAAGCATCCGCCCGAGAGCTGATTGTACAATTAACTCGTTATGGAAACAGGTTTAACCTCTACATTCGATTATTCCTTCGACAAAGAATAATCGAATGTTAGCTGCCGGGACAATGAACTTGTTGCAGAGTTCAATCAATCCTTTTTCCTGCACACAATCAATATATGCTCGCTGGTGGCCACAACGGCAGGATGAGTGCAGGTCATGTAATGCGTCTCCATCCATATTTTCCAACGGATTTCATTCTTATGCAACTGGTTAAGTTCCTTGCGGTGGTTGGAGCTGATCCCCTCCAGCCCGGCCAAGTCCAGTATTTCCACCGGCTTACTTTCAAAATCGGAACGCAGCTCTTCAGGCAGAAAGAAGTGACATGGAGTAAAGCCATACCCACCGGGGTAATCGCCTGTGTCGCGGATTTGTTTGAAGTGCGGCAGCTCAATCTCGTATTGGAACAGGATCAATTCCACAATGATCATACTCAACCGGCTCATCACCGATACAAAAATGGGAGCACCGGGTTTGGCCACGCGGATCAACTCTGAGATGGCCTTATCGCGCTCATGGGCATCCACAACATGCGAGAGTGGGCCGCCGGTGCAGAGCACAGCGTCAAAACTGTTGTCGTCAAACTGCGATAAATCAACAATAGAGCCTTCCACCACCTGTTGAACTTTTTTCTTCACCCCGGCACGTTTAACGCGCCGTCTGGCAAATTCCAGATTGGCCGGTGTGAAGTCGAGCAAGGTCAACTGGTAGCCGCGACCGGCCAGTTCGATGGTGTAGCGTCCCGGCCCACCTCCGGCATCCAGGATGTGACCCTGATCCGGCAGGTATTTTTCGAGGAAGCGAAGTGTGGTGTCAAACTCCAGGCGGTGATACGGATCAGCCACCAACCTGCGCCATTCTTTACGCACCGAGTCGGAATAATACTGCCTCACCAATTCTTTGGTCATCATGGATCCTTTCAAAAAACCCCGGTCTCTGCCGGGGTTTTATTTGACAACAGATTTATGCTTTCAGTGTGCCTTCTATGACGGTAACGGCCTTGCCGCCGATGATCACCCGCTCGCCCTCGATGCGCAGGCGCAGCTCGCCACCGCGGGCTGAGGCCTGGTATGCCATGAAATTGGTTTTACCCAGTTTTTCGGCCCAGTAGGGTGAAAGGGCGCAATGGGCTGAACCGGTTACGGGGTCTTCGGGGATACCCACCTGCGGGGCAAAGAAACGCGAAATAAAGTCGTACTCCTTATCGGCGGAGCGGGCTGTTACAATGACACCACGCGAGGAGACTTTCTCGAGCCTCGCCATGTCAGGTTGGAGGGTGCGCAACTGTGGATCGCTTTTGATTTCCACCAGATAATCGGTGCCATCGTGCCCGACAAAGAGCGCTTCCACCCCCAGGGCATCCAGCATCCCGGCAGGCGGTTGAGCCTGCCGGATCGTGGCTTTTGGAAAATTGAGTTCAACCCAGCCGTTATTGTAATTTGCTTTCAGCAGCCCGCTGCGGGAATTAAAGAGAAGCTGGCTTTCCCGTGCCTCACGCCCGCTTTCCCACAGGATGTGGGCTGAAGCCAGGGTGGCATGCCCGCATAAGTCCACCTCTATGCGCGGGGTAAACCAGCGCAGACGGTAGGCGCTGCCCTCCTTGAGCAAAAATGCAGTTTCGGAAAGGTTCATTTCGAGGGCTACATTTTGCATCCACTGATCCGGCTGCTGGCCGGCGAGTATACAGACACCGGCCGGGTTACCGTGAAACGGGTTGCCGGAAAAAGAATCGACCTGATAGATGGGTGTGTTCATTTTTGTCTCCTGATGATGTGTTTCAGAACGGTTCAGACAGGGATTTCAGATCCATTTTATCCTCGTCTGCAAAATTTTTCATGGAAAGATACGTTTACCTGCATATTGTAACCCAATAAATGGATCATATTTTTATATACTTCCATGATATTCTATACAGCCAGTTAAGTGGAATGATCGTTTTTTATTATAATTGGCTCTACAAGAATATGAAAAAAGTGATAAATTAATCATACCAATTTGGAAGGTGAGGAATGAGGATACCACTCGATTTTCAAAGCGAACAACCACTTTACCGGCAAATTGCCGGGTATATCAGGCAGGGTATCTCTGCCGGAGGCCTGGCGACTGATGTGAGGCTTCCATCCAGTCGACAACTGGCTGCTGATCTTCACGTCAACCGCATTACGGTGGAAAATGCCTACCACGAATTGGAAGATGACGGTTTGATCTATACCCGCGTCGGCAGCGGCACGTATGTACTGCCGTTACAGCCAATGGCCCCCATCCCGCGCCAGGAACCCGGGGCTCCCTGGCCTCTCTGGCAGCAGGCTGTGCAATCCAGAACGGCAGTGTATTCTGATCCTGTCAGAGATGAGCTCATTCATTCACCTGGTCACCCCAGTCCAATTCTTTTTAACAAAGGTGTGGGAGATATTCGGCATTACCCGGTTGATGAGTTTCGGAAGGTGCTGCAATCGGTGATGCGCCGTGACGGAATGGATGCACTCGATTATGGGGATCTATATGGATACAAACCCCTTCGTGAAACGATTAACCAGGTGTTGGCAAGCCAGGGTCTGCTTACCCGGCCGGATCACATTTTAATAACGGCCGGATCGCAGCAGGCACTCGCACTTATCACCAGGCTGCTGCTGATGCCGGGGGACGTACTGATCACCGAAAGCCCCACCTATTCCGGTGCACTCGATCTTTTCAGAGCTCTGGAACTGCAGGTGGTGGGCATTCCGGTCGATCAAAACGGGATGCAGGTGGATAAGCTGGAAAAATTGCTCCAGCAATATCATCCAAAAATGATTTATACCATCCCAAATTTCCAAAATCCGACCGGTGTGTGTATGAGCCTGGCGCGCCGGCGCGAGTTGATCACCCTGGCAGACCGCTATAACGTACCCGTGCTGGAGGATGACTACGTGGGTGATCTGCGATACGAAGGCCGCATGCTGCCCTCCCTCAAGGCGCTGGATCCCGGCGGAAGGGTGATCTACGTAAGTACGTTCTCCAAGATGGTCATGCCGGGGCTGCGGGTGGGTTTTCTGGCAGCCGAAGGTCCCGTGCTGGATGGTCTGGCGCAGTACAAGCACGTGAACGATCTGGCTACATCCAGCCTGCTGCAGCGTGCACTTGAATCGTATGTGACGGTGGGCAGCTACCACGCCCATCTGCGCCGCACCATTTTGCTGTACCGCAAACGGCGTGATGCCATGTTGGATGCTATCCATCGCTACATGCCGCCTGATGTGCAGATGGATGCCCCGGCAGGCGGTCTGTTTATCTGGTTGGGGCTGCCCAAGGGCTGGTCTGCGGATCGACTGGTTTATCCGGCCTGGGAGCAGGGTGTCACTTTTTCACCCGGCAGCCGGTATTTCCCTGACCGTGCAGATGGGGAGCGCTGGATGAGGCTTAATTACGTAGCCAACTCACCGGAGGAAATTGAGGAAGGGATCATCCGGTTGCGCAAGGCAATGCCCCAAATGGGAAAGCAAAACGATTGAATGAGTTGAATGGAAAAGCGGGAGCGAAATCTGGCAGGCTCTGCTCCCATAAAAAATTGGAGGATACTATGGATCAGACACAAACAAACTTCGAAATAAAAAAGGGCTTGGCCCAAATGTTAAAAGGTGGCGTGATTATGGATGTGGTCACGGCAGAGCATGCACGGATAGCCGAGGAGGCCGGCGCGGTGGCGGTGATGGCGCTTGAACGCGTTCCGGCGGATATTCGTGCTCATGGCGGAGTGGCGCGCATGAGCGACCCTGAATTGATTCTGCAAATCATGGATGCAGTCAGCATTCCGGTAATGGCCAAATGCAGGATTGGTCATTTTGTGGAAGCTCAAATTCTGGAAGCCATCGGTGTGGATTACATCGATGAGTCCGAGGTTTTGACGCCGGCGGATGAAGCTCATCACATTAATAAGCATGATTTCAAGGTGCCGTTTGTCTGCGGTTGCCGCAATCTGGGTGAGGCGCTGCGCCGGATCGGTGAGGGAGCAGCGATGATCCGCACCAAGGGTGAGGCCGGAACCGGTGATGTGGTGGAGGCTGTACGGCATGCCCGATCAGTATTGGGTGCTTTACGGCATATCCAAACCATCCCTGATGAAGAAGTGATGGCGTATGCCAAGGAAATTGGCGCTCCCTACGAACTGCTGCTGCAAGCCCGCCAGATGGGGCGCATGCCCGTAGTGAACTTTGCTGCCGGAGGTATCGCCACACCGGCTGATGCTGCGCTGATGATGCAGCTCGGTGTTGACGGGGTATTTGTGGGCTCAGGAATTTTCAAATCAGGCGATCCTGCCAAGCGGGCGGCCGCGATTGTGAAAGCCGTCACCCATTATCAGGATGCCAAAATCCTGGCCGAGGTCAGCCGTAATCTTGGTGAACCCATGGTCGGGCGGCAAATCTCGTCCATCCCCGAGGAGGAGCTGATTGCGACACGCGGTTGGTAGCCGGAAAAGAATTGGCGTCCTGGCATTGCAGGGCGCCTTTATCGAACACGTAAAAATGCTGCAAGGTCTGGGAGTGGAAGCCGTGCAGGTCCGGCTTCCACAACACCTGGATGGATTGGATGGGTTGATCATCCCCGGCGGGGAATCGACAACCATCGGCAAGTTGATGGTTGATTTTGAGCTGATTGAACCCCTGCGCCGTTTCGGTGAGCAAAAGGCAATATGGGGCACCTGCGCAGGCGCTATTTTGCTGTCACGCGATATTCATCGCACTCAACCGCTGCTGGGTTTGATGGATATCACCGTAGAACGCAATGCGTTTGGACGCCAGGTGGACAGTTTCAGCGCAGACCTGTCTGTGCCATGCTTATCGCTGGTCAGCCAGGATCCGTCACCCTTCCATGCTGTTTTTATTCGAGCTCCGATCATCGAAAAAGTGCTCAACGGCACCGAGGTGCTGGCCAGGCTGCAAGATGGTAAAATAATAGCAGCCCGGCAAGGGCATTTTCTGGCGACATCGTTTCATCCGGAACTGACCGGGGATGATCGATTTCACCGCTATTTTTTGGAGCGGGTGTTATAGAATTTCGAAAAGCCGGCTGGCTTGATTTACTCACGCTATACCGCAACCGGAGCAAGGTATCCTGTTATGACAGTGCCGTGATGTTGACGCGCGGCAGTCCGCTTGAGCTGACCGCATTTCTTTCGCATATCGACCTGCGGAACGGTGTCATCACGGCTGCTGCCCAAACCGACAGATCAAGCAAACCGGTTTTGGGGCAGATACGCTGCGCCGAAGGCCGCCGCAACGCCCGGCTGACATTTGTTTACCCTGATGGCGATCTGGATTCACTTGCTTTGGCAGCCCTGCTGGATGGGTTGGCACAGCAGGCCGGATTGGCCGGTTCGTTTGGCGTTCTGGCTGAGGTCGATGAATTGGCGCCGATATTTGAAACCCTGCGCCGGTCAGGATATGCTGTCTATGGCTGGCAAAGGATTTACCTCCTTCCTTTTCAGGGAAAAGATGTGCCGGAAGATGAGCACCAGTGGTTTTTTGCTGCTCCCGAAGATGAAATACCCATCCGGCAGCTTTTTCAATCCCTGGTTCCACCGCTTGCCCAGGCTGCAGACCCATTACCACCCGGCCGGTTGTACGGGCTGGTCTATCGTGAGAACGATCAAATCCAGGCCTATATCGAAAGCACTTACGGGCCGGAAGGAATATATTTAAGACCGTTGATCCACCCCAATGTAGTCAATATTCAGGCTCTTCTGCGAAGCCTTGAAGGACTTTTGCTGCCATTGCTGGACAGAAAAGTGTACCTGACAGTCCGCTCGCACCAATCCTGGCTTGAAAATCCGCTGGTGGCGATGAATGCTTTGGCAACCGAACGACAGGCCTTGATGGTCAAACATCTTGCGTCCGTCCAGCGAAAACCACTTCTCAGTGTAGCCCGCTCCATGATGGATGATACCGGGATAGTCGAACCCACCATACCACCCATCAGAAGTACTCAAAAACTGGTGGAGAAGGATCTTTCTGGTGTGAACCACTCATCGCAGCGGGAAGATATTTGATACAATACGATGAATGTTAAAATCAATTATTGGGAGGATGGATCATCCGGCCGATCGTGACATAACGAATGAACAAGAATGAAAAGGAAATATCTCAAAAAAGAATAACAGATGATCTGCAAGCTTTGTTGGAGGTACTGCCGCAGCAGATTGGTAAAGCTGTGACAACCGAAGGCAAGACGGATAACCTGTTGGAAGTCATCATGGATCTTGGACGGCTGCCTGTGGCTCGTTTCACCACCGGTGAGGTTGTCTTGAGTGATCAGGAGACCACACAGGAAGAAATTGATTTCGTCGTGTCGCATATTGGTGACTTTGACGCTGATAACCGGGCCGGTTTGGAGCGCACCCTGCACCGCATCTCTGCCATCCGTAACCGGCGCGGCAGTATTGTGGGTCTGACATGTCGGGTGGGTCGAGCCGTATATGGCACCATCGATATTATCAAGGATCTGGTCGAATCAGGTCGAAGCATCCTGATCCTGGGCAAGCCGGGTATTGGCAAGACCACCATGCTGCGTGAGGCTGCCCGGATTCTGTCCGAAAAAAAGCGGGTTGTCATCGTCGATACCTCCAACGAAATCGGCGGTGATGGCGATGTACCGCATCCTGCCGTAGGAAAAGCCCGCCGGATGCAGGTAGCCATGCCCACCCTCCAGCACGAGGTGATGATTGAGGCAGTTGAAAATCACAACCCGGAAGTGATTGTCATCGATGAGATCGGGCGGGAGTTGGAAGCAGTGGCTGCCCGGACCATCGCCGAGCGCGGCGTACAACTGGTGGGAACTGCGCACGGCCGCACGATGGAAAATCTGCTGATCAATCCCACCCTGTCGGATCTGATTGGTGGAATTGAATCGGTGACGCTATCTGATGAAGAAGCCAGGCGGCGCAGGACCCAGAAAACCGTCCTGGAACGCCGGTCACCACCCACCTTTGATGTATTAATTGAGATCCAGGAACGCAATTATCTGGTGATCCATCCCGATGTAGCCGAAGCAGTCGACAACCTGGTGCGCGGCGTGCCTCTGCGGCCGGAAATTCGCTATTATGATGAAAAAGGCGAAATGCATGTGGAGAAAGCTCCCCAGCCGGCAAAATCTGCCACGCAGACATCACCAGACCAGGGTATGCGGAGGGTTGGCGAAGCTGGCTGGCAGAGACGTACCGATGAGACTCAACGTAAACCGCGCAAACAGGAATCCCGAACCGGCATCGCGCGGTCACCAGACACATCTTTTGAAAGTGCGGAGGAAGAGGAAAGCTATCACCAGACGATGGACGCCAGGCGTACCCAGCGCATCTTTCCGTTTGGAGTTGCCCGCAACCGGCTGCTCCAGGCTGTAAAACGGCTGGGTGTTCCGGCCGTGATCGAACGGGAGGTGGGCAGCTCCGATGTGCTGATGACCCTGCGCACCTATTACCGCAGCCGGCAGCAAACCATTCTGGATGCCGAGCATCGCGGAATGCCGATCTACGTCTTGCGCGCCAACACCATCAGCCAGATGGAAAATGCACTGGCCGAGATGTTTAACATCTCCATTGACCAGCCCAATTCCAATTGGGAGGATGCCACAGAGCAGGCTCAAGGAGCCATTGAAGCTGTGCTGAATGGACAACGCTGGATGGATCTTCCACCTGCTACGGCTTCGGTTCGACGGTTGCAGCATGAAATGGCCCGCCAGGCAAATCTGGTATCTCATTCATACGGCAAAGAGCCCAACCGCAGGGTACGCATTTTCCGCGAGCAGCCCTGATTTTCATTCCCTGACGAACGAGATGCATTCATGTTTATTACACTGGAAGGCCCTGAGGGTGGCGGTAAAACCACTCATATCGAATCTCTTGCCCGGTTTTTGAAACAGCAGGGATACAAAATATGTTCCACATGCGAACCAGGTGGCACATCCATCAGCGACCAGATTCGGGATGTACTGAAAAACAAATCCAATACCTCCATGCACCCGCGCACAGAGATCCTGTTATTCTGTGCGGCACGCGCCCAACTGGTGGAAGAAGTCATCCGGCCTGCCCTGGACGATGGTATGCTGGTATTGAGTGACCGTTACGCTGACTCGACCCTGGCCTATCAGGGTTACGGGCATAATATGGATTTGGATACGCTGCGCCAACTGCTCAACTTTGCCACTGGCAATCGCTGGCCAGATCTGACGTTGCTGCTGGATATTGATGTCGAACAAGGCTTGCAGCGTAAGATCGTCCAGGCAGATGACTGGAACCGTTTTGAAGAATACCAGCTCGAATTTCACCGGCGCGTCCGGTCGGGGTATCTTGCACTTGCCCAACAGGAACCACAGCGCTGGCGCGTTATCGATGCCAGCCAGACCTGGGATACTGTCCAGCAAAACCTTCAGGAAGAGGTTACAGGTTTTCTTGAAAAATTTCCTCAGAAGAATGGTGGAAAAAGCTCTGCATAGAATCACTAAGTCCACCCCACCCTTTAAGGGAGGCTGTGGAAAAATTAAAACCAATTACTTTTTGGAGTGATTGAACCGTTTTCTGGCTCAATCACTCCAAAAAGTTCAATTCAGGGATTTCCAGATAAATTATGAAAAATTCCATTTTTCATAATTTATTATATTTCAAGGTAAAATAACTTTTGTGATACATCCTTAAGGAAGGTATTGATTAAGGGAAAACTATATGAGAAAAATGTCTTGGCTTGGGTTGGTCTTATTCTTCAGTTTACTGGTTTATGGATGTGCTGGACAATCCGCGACGCCTGAAGCAACGAATATACCCACCGCAGAGAATACCGAGGTTGCAGCAGTTGCCACAGAAACCAGCTTACCCACTGAGGTCGCAACCGAGGTTGTGGATTGCCAGCCTTACAACTTGCTGGATGAAATCCTGCCGACGGAAAACCCCAATTTACCCCCTGTTACCGAAGAAGGGGATCATATTAAAGGGCCGGCAGATGCAAAATTAGTCATCCTCGAATACAGCGATTTTCAGTGACCGGGCTGCCAGGCTGTTGCGCCCGTGTTGGCGCAATTCCAGGAAGATCATCCCGAAGAAGTTCGCTTTATATATCGCCACTTCCCTCTCAGTTTCCATGACAAGGCCACCATCGCCGCCACGGCAGCCGAAGCTGCCGGTTTGCAAGATAAATTCTTTGAAATGGATGCAAAGATCAATGAGGCTCCGGATGAATGGAGCGAGCTTACACCGGAAGCATTTGAAGAATATGTCATTGAAAAGGCTGCCTCCATTGGGCTGGATATGACCAGGTTTAACGAAGATTGGAAATCCGATGCCGTAATGGCCGCAGTGCAAGAGGATTATAACGGCGGCATCGCTGCCGGCGTGAATGGTACACCCACCATTTATATCAACGGCAGGTTGTACAGTGGCCAGCGCAGCTATGAGATATTTGAAGCGCTGCTTCAGCTTTATTACCTGAAAGATCGTCAGTATACCGAATGTCCGCCCATGGTCATCGACCAATCCAAACAATACACGGCCACTTTGAAGACCGAGAAAGGTGACATCGTTATTGAACTTTACGATGATATCGCTCCTATTACGGTAAACAGTTTTGTTTTCCTGGCCCGTGAAGGCTGGTACGACAATATCATCTTCCATCGCGTAATCAGCGGATTTGTAGCCCAAACTGGTGACCCATTGGGTATGGGTTACGGCGGTCCAGGTTATACATTCAAGAGTGAGATTAATCCCGATTACAAATTTGATTCCGCCGGTATTGTTGGCATGGCCAATTCCGGAGAAAACACAAATGGCAGCCAGTTCTTCATTACGTATGACGCTTTACCCGATCTTGACGGCGGATATACGATTTTTGGAAAGGTGATCAAGGGAATGGATGTCGTGCAAAGCCTGACCCCCCGGGATCCCTCGTCGACAGATGAACTGCCGGCCGGAGACAAGATATTGTCTGTTGAGATTACTGAAGAGTAGTATGTGACTGATTCAACAAAACAGCCCCGAACAAAGGGGCTGTTTCTTCCTCCTCTTTTTCAACTTATACTCAGTGGAATTGGGCTTTCCATCTCACTGCTTTTGGGTGCACTGTCCATCCTCGGCGGTGTTTTTGGTCTCATTGAAGAAAGCCTGTCATCCGAATTGTTGACTTTCTTTTCGATGGGTTGGTCGGCCCTGCTGGTTGGCGGGCTGTTCCTGCCACCACTGGTACAATCGGTGCAGCAGCTTACCGGCAAGGAGGCACATTTTTCACAAAAGAGCTGACATTCCTGTTATCATTTACACTGCATGCCGTCTGGAATATGTTGGGTATCTATTTGGGTATCCAGGAGTATCTGCCGGCAGATACAAATCCCGTGCTGAAATCGGCTGGTTCGATAGCATTAGGATTACTGGCAGCAGTGATGGTTTTGATTTTGTTGGCAGCCAATCGGCGGTTTCGCAAGGAGCAGACAAGGGATGATTCAACGGCATTGATCGTGGATGGGATCGATACGGGGAAATGAAGTTTTAATTACGGGTAAACCGGGAGAGAGTAATTTTGAACGAAGGTAATGAGCACACCATAAATTCTGAAGAATCAAAAGTTATTCCCAGTAATCCATGGCTGCGAATGGTTGTAAAAGGCGTTATCGCTTTTTTGGAGACGATCCTGCTGAGGCTGCGTTTTGAAGGCCTGGAAAACATACCGGCTTCCGGCGGGTTGATCATCGCCACGAACCACATGAGCCGCGTTGATACCGGTATATTGCTTTTAAACCCAGTCCGCAAAGACGAGGCTGCATTGGTGGCTGACAAATACAAAAAGCATGCTATCATCCGCTTTATCGTAAAAACACAGCCGCACATCTGGATCGACCGCTCACGGGCTGATTTTTCGGCAATCCAGGCGGCCACCAAGTATCTCAGGGAGGGGGGAGCCCTGGGTATCGCTCCTGAAGGCACCCGCAGCAAGAGCGGAACGTTGCTTGAAGGCAAATCCGGTGCAGTGCTGCTGGCAGTTCGCGCCGGAGTTCCTGTGATTGCGGTGGGTATTGCCGGAACCGAAAATTTCAGAAGGAACCTGTGGCGTTTCAAACGAACTCCGGTGACCGTGCGGTTCGGGAAACCTTTCCTGCTGCCGCCGTTGGATCCGCAAGACCGCAAGGGATCCTTGCAAAGAGCTACCGATGAAATCATGTGCCAGATAGCTTCCCTGCTGCCCGAAAAATATCACGGGTTTTATGCCGGCCGGCCGCGGATTCAGGAATTGATCGAACAAAATAAAGAGACCGTATGACTAGAGGGGTCGGGGGTTGGGCATAGAAGTGGGATAAAAAGAATATCCCAAGTGGCTGTCCCAAAAGAGTGGACAGCCACTCAGCGAAAAACTAATCCAGACGTTTACAGAGTCGTTCGATACGGCGCAAGGCTTCTTCGATTTTCTCGTAGGATGTTGCGTAAGAGCAGCGTGCGTATCCTTCACCGCCGGCGCCAAAAGCGGAGCCAGGTACCATGGCTACTTTCTCTTCATAGAGCAACCGTTCGGTAAACTCTTCATCTGTAACACCGGTCACGTCGACTCTTGGAAAACAGTAGAAGGCGCCACGCGGCTCGAATGTGGGCAGGCCAATATGATTTAAGCCATCCACAATCAATCTGCGCCGGCGATCATATTCTGCAATCATCTTCTGGACATCTTCTTCGCCGCTTTTCAGAGCTTCCACGGCAGCAAGTTGGGCGGTGACCGGGGCACACATGATGGTGTACTGATGAATCCGGTTCATCGCTTCGATAATCTCCTGCGGGCCTGCAGCGTAGCCGATGCGCCAACCGGTCATGGCATAGGCCTTGGAGAACCCGCCCAGGGTGATGGTGCGATCTTTCATTCCGGGTAATGTGGCAAAGCAAACATGCGGTACACCATATACCAACCGGTCATAGATTTCATCAGAGATGACGGCCAGATCATGCTCCTCGGCCAGTTTTGCAACTTCCAGCAAGGTCTCGCGGGTGGCGACGGCGCCGGTGGGGTTGTTGGGATAACCGATGAAGATGATTTTTGTGCGGGGTGTAATCGCTTTTTTCAGGGCGTCCAAATCCAGATCGAAATTATTCTCAACCCGGCTGGGGAGTTCCACCGGAACAGCGCCGGCCAATTCGACCTCGGCCTGATAGGCGACAAAGCAGGGGGTTGGTACAATGACTTCATCCCCCGGGTCGCACAGGGCATTCATGGCCAGATAAAGAGCCTCAGAAACACCCACGGTAATCAGAACTTCCTTCGGTTCATAAGAAACACCGTACAGTTTTTCCAGGTGCTCGGCAACAGCTTTCCGAAGCTGAGGAATCCCGGCATTGGAGGTGTAGTGTGTCTGCCCATCTCGTAAAGATTTTATACCGGCTTCCAGAATACTTGGCGGGGTAGTAAAATCCGGTTCACCGATTCCCAGAGAGATGACATCATCCATGGTGGCGACGATGTCAAAAAACTTCCGGATCCCGGATGGTTTTAGCTTTACAACGCGGTCGGAAAGATATGAATTGGTCATTTATGCTCCTTTTTTCAAGGTCTTTGATAATAAGAATTTTATCGTTTTGCATGGAAAATGGTGATCCGTGATGGGATGTCATCGATGGGTTGAAAATTTCTATCGATACATCCGTACACAAAACGCCATTCTCTACCTGCATCAATTCTTGTAACCCTATTTTAACGGTTTCTTTGTCTGGAATGCGGTGCAGTTCTTCCTGAAATACTAATCACTCATCACTTATCGTTGCCTCAGGCCATGGGGAACACGTTCCATTCATCCTCATACTCGAGATAGATCAGGTCGAAAAGCTGCCCTTCGAGGGAGGGCTTTTCTTCCTGTGTGAGGATCCGAAAACAGAGACCTTCAGGCATCCGCCATTGACGGATTATATTCGCAATGGTGTATCGTCTGCCTTCATACACAAACGCCAGTGGATGTTCACCGTAACGTGAGCCGGAATAACATTCTACCTGGATGTTCTTGTCTTTAGCCATGCATCATCTCCGACGTTTACGTTTGTCATGTCGCCTTCGATGATTGCCCTGCTGCCTACCAGTGAATTCTCCAGGAGCATACCGATGATCTGGCTGCCATCATCAACGATGCTGTCGCGCAGGATGGCATCCTGGATCACACAGCCGGCTCCAATGGAAACATTCGGGCCGATGACAGCCGATTGAACAATAGCCCCCGGATGAATGTGGACCGGCGGGATGATACCCACGCCGGGTATCTGTATCGTGGAGCTGTTATCACAGCCATGGGCCAGCAAATAGCGGTTGGTTTCAAACAAGGCTTCCGGGGTTCCGGCATCCAGCCAGGTATCGATCTCTTGTACACGGAACTTTGCTCCATTTTCGATCATAATGTTCAGGGCATCCGCCAGGAAATACTCGTTTTTAAGGGTCAGGTTGCGCCGCATTTGTTCTTCGATTGCACTCAGCAGGGCCTCACCGCTGCGAAAATAATAAAAGCCAACTACCACAAGATTAAGGTCCATATCTTGTGATTTTTCGATCAGTTTTGTGATACGTCCGTCCTTGTCCAGCTTAACCGAACCAAAACGGCGCGGGTCCGGAACGCGTTTAACCATGGCCACCCCGTCGGCCTGTTCAAATTCCAGAAAAGCAAGATCGATATCGATCAATGTATCGGAAAAAGCCATCATTACCGGTCCGCTCAGGTATTCACGAGCCTGGTAAAGGGCATGTGATTGCCCCAGCATTTCTTCCTGAACGACAAAATGAAAGTTTTTTTCGGGATGGTGAAGCTGCATGTACTCTTCGATTTGTTCCCGCTGGGGTCCAACGATCAGAATGTACTCCACATCAAAACAGGCCGGGATGCTGCTGTATTGATCCAGTACAAAGTCAAGCACACTGCGGCCAGCGACCTTGATGAGTGGTCTGGGTTTGCTCCATGTATGCGGACGCATTCGCGTACCGTAACCCGCCATGGGAATGGCTATCTTGATCGTTTGCTTCATCTCTTTATGCTTTGCTCCTTTTTGCTTTCAGCATCCTTCCCAACATGGATGCCGGGTCAATTTATTGTAACACTTGAGTAACAACTGTATCAGATCAGAACCGGCAAAGCATATTTCCGTTTGTCACCCCATAAAGGGGTGGGTGTGGACAAAATGATTCTACGCCGGTTCTTTTCAACATCCAGGATTGAATTTGACTTTTTTGGGACAGCCCATCAGGAGATGGGTGATTTTTGTTTGGCTCCGACATATTTTCTGAAACCTTACAGAAATACAGAGTACTTTGATACTCTTATCTTGCGTTTCGGTTAGATTCCGTTTATACTCTATCCGCCGGGGTGTAGCGCAGTTGGAAGCGCGCTGCGTTTGGGACGCAGAGGCCGGCGGTTCAAGTCCGCCCACCCCGACAAGCTGTCTTATAAAGGTAGATAAAATTTCAATGGCAAACTCGAAATACGATGGTGTGATTGAAGCAGTACGATATACACCGGATGGAAAAGTGTCATTGGCGCGCGCTTACGAACGCAGAGGACCTGCATTTTCAGATCGCATCCTGCTTAACCGCAGTGAATTGATCCAGCGTCTCAATTCCGGTGAGAAGTTTATGATTGGTAAACGTTTACCAAGACTGGGAGGAATGTTTGAGGTCTCCTCAAAAGTGAAGCTGGTGAAGAGTAAAGATAACATAGAATGGATTCACACCAGCCTTTCTGACAATAATGCACCTGAGCGCGATGTTCTCGAAGGAGCACCACTCTTCTAGATTATTCCTGCTCCATATAGATTCGCCTTACCACAATCCCTTGAACCCGTTTTTATCCATCGTCCTGCCTGCACACAATGAAGCTGATCGTCTTCCCGAGACATTGGAGAAGATTGACAAATTTTTACACGCCCAAAACTACACCATCGAGGTGTTAGTTGTGGAAAACGGCAGCTCAGATAATACATTCGAGCTGGCCAGAGACTTTCAAGAGCGCTTTCCATACCTGAGAGTGATTCACGAAGACCGGCGCGGCAAAGGTCTGGCAGTGCGGCGGGGGATGCTGGAAGCCGCCGGGAAATACCGCTTTATCTGCGATGTCGATCTTTCAATGCCGGTTGAAGAGATCAACCGGTTCTTGCCGCCTGTACTCCAGGATGCGCCCATCGCCATTGCTTCACGTGAAGCACCCGGCGCCAAACGCTACGGTGAACCGGAATATCGACATTTTGTCGGCCGTGTTTTTAATACCCTGGTACGACTGATCGCTCTGCCGGATTTGCAGGACACACAATGCGGTTTCAAATGTTTCCGAGATGACTCTGTCTGGCTGTTTTCGTGCCAGACGATTGAAGGCTGGACGTTTGATGTGGAAGTTCTGTATGCAGCACGAAAAAATGGCTTGCCCATTGTCGAAGTGCCGATTCCCTGGTATTTTAACCCGCAAAGCAAGGTGCGTTTGATACGGGATTCAATGCAGATGGGCATGGATCTGATCAGGATCCGCAGCAATTCTCTGCGCGGGCGGTATGATCGCTGCCGTGCCGGCTGACCCCATGTCGCAAATTGAAAAAATGATTTCCCACCCTGACCTCAGCCTGGAGACACCACTCTGGCAGGCAGGGCTGACCGTGGGCGGGATTGACGAGGCCGGCCGGGGGGCGTGGGCAGGCCCGGTGGCTGCCGGTGCCGTCATTCTCCCCATGCAAGCGGATATCCTGCAGACCCTTTCCGGTGTACGCGATTCGAAATGCATGACACCCCTGCAGCGCAAGAAATGGGCTGAGCAGATCAAAATAACCGCGTTGGGCTGGGCAGTGGGGTTTGCCAGCAGCCTGGAGATCGATGAACTGGGGATCGTCAGGGCTACCCGGATGGCCATGCAGCGCGCTGTCGATGCCCTGCCTGCTGCTCCGGATCACCTGCTGCTCGATGCGGTCGTGCTCCGGGAAGTGGAAATCCCTCAAACGATTCTGTTCAAGGGTGATGCAATTTCGATCAGTATTTCTGCTGCTTCTGTGTTGGCCAAAACGCATCGGGATGAGGGTATGATCCACTACGAGCAGGATTTTCCCGGCTATGGTTTTGCACAGCATAAAGGATATGGTACCCGGCTGCATCGGGCCTGCCTTGACCGGCTGGGACCTTGCCCCATACACCGGGCAAGTTTCAGGCCGGTAAGGGATTTCAGATTATAATTTTGGCAATAAAACCGCGTGGTTTTTGCGTTTTCCTATGAATTCAGCTTCAAAAAAACTCTCAATTTTATATGCTATCCTCGCCGGCCTGTTAATCACGCCTGGAACAGTGATCCTTGGCTGGGGGTTTCAGATTCTCTCGTATACCCGGTTGGCAAAAACCAGCCTGTACCTTTTTCCGGTGATGATCCTCATCGCACTGGTTTACAATCATTTTCTTCAGATCGATTTGTCTAAGACTACTCGAAAGCAGATCCTGGTGAATATCGCGACCAGTCTGGTGGTCAGTTTGATTGTGATCCGTTACCCATCTGACCTGCTACGTTACCTGGTAATGGTGTTTTTAGTCTCCAGCATGTTCTTTATTTTCGGTTCAGCTTTTATAGAGTTGTCCATACGAGTAAAGAGTAACCTGCCACGTCAGACGTTCATGACCGTTTTTTTCCTTGTTGGACTGATCGGGGTTTCGATTTTTCTTTATATGTCCAACTTAACCCGCATATATGGAGATGATTTCTGTTTTATCAACCTGGTCAGACGCACAGGATTCCTGAATACAATCAACCTTTTTTACCACACCTGGTCGGGTAGAATCTTCACCGATCTGTTCATGCTAGGTCTCACTTCATTTCGATTTATGTCAATGATCGAAATCATGTTACTTTTGCTGGTCACTTACCTTGTTCTTCGCATGCTCCGCAAGGATCCGAAAGATAATGGCGGTCTGTGGATTGTTTCATCTGTATTTTTCTTACCTTTTGTGATTTTTTCAACTACACCTGATCAGTATAAATCTCTATACTGGATTGCCAGCTCCACAACAGTTTTTCCGGTTTCGATAATGTTCATTCTCTTCACCGGTTTTATGGCAAGCGGTTTTCTCAAGGGGTTTGGGAAAAAATGGATTTCGATTGCCACTGCCTTTATCATGACGTTGGCAATCTCGACCGGGCACGAAATTGTTATCCCGGCAATTATGCTGGTTATTGTGGCATTTCTTCTTCCCGCTTTTTTTCGGCGCAAACAGTATGGCACGCTGCCATTGAGCGTCACACTCGGTGCATTGGCGGGTGCAGTAGTGGGCTCACTGATTCTTGTGTTGGCTCCGGGTAATTACGTGCGCATGGCGGCGCAAAGTTATCCATCTACGCCGGATATCTTTTCGGCATTGAGTATGTCCTTTGGCTTTTATGGAGAATTCATCAATAAATTGGGTGAAAATTGGGGCTGGGTCTTGCTGACAGCCTCTTTTATTGCCGGGATATATTCAAAAACTGCCCTTCCGAAGAGCTGGAAGGTTTTTGGAGCTATTTTGGTTGTCACAATTGGTTCATCCTGGGGAGCCTTCCTCGTCAGCACTCTCGCCATATCTGATAGACTCCCACAGCGTACCCAGTTTATCCCGATACTCTTCCTTGTATTTGGTCTTTATGCTCTGGGAGCAGTTGTCCCAATCCCCAAATTTTTCCCCAACCTAACTTTTGCCGCGGCGGTAGCCTTACTTTTACTCGGATTTGTTTTTACCCAGGCGATCGTTGACGAAACAAAACTGGTTGCTCCTATGGAACAATTTGCTGGTGATTGGGATGTGCGTGATCAGAAACTACAGGCCACGAATATAGAACCTTATTCTATCGAAATCCCCTGGGATGACAAGGAACAACAATTTGCTTGTATGCGTGCATATTATTCAAAATAATCAAGTATATCTATGAGGGTGTTGAAAAAGTGCCCAAAGTTTTGGATCTACTACACCCCACCCCTTTATCCCCGCCCCTGCTGGGCGGGGAAACCACTTACTGGGGTTTTTTGAGCCGTTTTGCGGCTCAAAAAACCCCAGAGAAAGGGATTTTC
>JAJFTV010000181.1 GCA_021372725.1 Chloroflexota bacterium
CTTCCAACTCAAATCGCCCACATCCGTTGAACCGGTCATTACATTGCCTTCATCCAGAGCAGGGTAATTCTCACTCAGGATCGGCTTCTTCACCATTTCTTCACTTAGGCTAAAAGCACTGGCAATGGCTTGCGCGGTACCTGGCGGGTAGCCCTCATTAACCTTTCGGGCAAACTCCAGATCTTCTTCAGTGTGTTCAATCGGGCCAATTATCTCCATGTTCTGATATTGAAGGTCTGCCAGATAATGGTTACTAAGCATGCTGGAAAGGGCTGAGCAGAACACCTCTTCCGCCTGGGTGCCAGTCATCAGAGCGGCTCCCTGAGCGATGTTCCGTATGCGGTCTGTTACGTCGCGTAAGTTATCCGGATGATGAGCGCGGATGAAGTACCATACTTCCGCTTCTGGAGGCACCACATTGGGCAGGTCACCGCCATGAGTAATCGCATAATGCATGCGCACATCGCTTGTGACATGTTCCCGCAGGTAATTGACACCCACATTCATTAGTTCCACCGCATCCAAAGCTGAACGTCCCAGATGCGGAGAAGCACCCGCGTGAGCAGATTTGCCGTGAAAACGGAATTTAAGGTTATTGAGACCAACCATGCTCCCCTTCATAGCTGTATTGGCATACATGGGATGGAAATTAAAAGCCGCATCCAAATCATCATATAAACCTTCGCGAGCCATAAAGGTTTTTGCTGCCCCGTCTTCTTCAGCAGGACAGCCGTAATACCGGATTGTTCCCTTGATGCCGTTGGTTTCCATCCATTTTTTCAATGCCACAACGGATGCGACGTGAGCCGTGCCCAACAGATTATGCCCACAGCCCTGTCCCACCCCTCCTTCAACAAGGGGTTCACGGACAGGTTGACGTTTTTGAGATAGTCCCTTCAACGCGTCATATTCTCCAGCAAATCCGATGATGGGTTTTCCCTGACCCCATTCGGCGATGAAAGCAGTATAGATTCCTGCTACATCTCTTTGAACCCTGAAATCCTCTTTTTCTAAAAAATCAGACTGGAGTTTGGATGCGAAAAACTCATGAAAAGCAATTTCGGGTTTATCCCAAATCGCATCCGACATATCAATGAACTGCTGTCTATTTTCTTCTATCCATTCCATTACATCTTGTTTGGTTTTCAAAAGACACCTCCTGTGATAAGCAGTTTAACCGCCAAACCATAAAGTTTTCAGCTCACATTGCAGAAATGTGATACTGCCGTTTATCCTGCAAGAATCCCTATGTCAATACCAATAAGTGCCAAGAATTCTTTTTTTGTGTCGATTAATGAATACCAAATCTTGCGGGCTGTTCTTTTTTATTGCGTATGTTTCTAATATATTGAGTTAATAAAAGAAAACAAAACACGGTATGTCCCGCCACACAATAAAAGGGACATACCCCAATTTGGTTTTCTTTTGGTAAATGGATATATTTCTCCCCATGAGTTTACCCATTCAAAATTGCATTTCCTCATTAATCTTTGGGGTTTTGTATGATAGCCATTATAGTATTTTTATTTAATGTGTCAACAAAATATTGCACTCGAATTTGTTAAAATTCAAAACAGATAATTCTTATGACAGATATATAGATCGTCCATTTGAATATCATTGCGGCTGAAGCTGGACCATCCCGTTATTGATAATACCTGTTATTTTCAATTATCCTGAAAACACTTTCCGGTACATAATAGCGGTAAGGGATGCCAGAATGGATATGATCTCTGATCGTTGAAGAGGCAATCTCAAGCATGGGGGTTTCAACAAATTGCAGCTTGGCGGTGATGCCCGGCAGCCTGTCTTCCAGTTTTTTAAGGTCATGCACCTGGCCTGGGCGGCGCATCACCCCCAGACAACTGCAAGTTGCGACGATCGTTGCCGGATCATACCAATCCGGGAAATCGTTGAGCGAGTCCCCACCAATCAGATAACAAATCTCCGCTCCGGGGTTCTCTTCAGCCAGAAGCCTGACCGTATCGGCAGCATACTGCGGGCCGGGACGATCGATTTCCATACATGAGAGCTCGAAATCCGGGTTACCTTGAATGGCCGCCCGTACAAGCTGAAGGCGAACGTCAATAGAGGTAATTTCCTGACCCTGCTTGTGCGGAGGAGACTGGGTGGGCACCCACAAAAGCCGGTCCAAACCCAATTGGTAGTGAGCTTCCATAGCCAGGATCAAGTGTCCCAGATGAGGGGGATCGAATGTTCCACCAAATATGCCTATGCGCATCATTTTCCCCTAATCATGCCATTCCAACTCATAATCGCCGATATACACCGTATCCCCTTCCTGGATCCCTTCTTCCCGCAGCGCCTTATCGATCCCCATGTGTTCCAGCAGACGCTGGAAACGGCGAATGGAAGCATCATACTCCCAATACGTCATCTCGGCTGCCCGCACCAGCGCTTTGCTTTTTACCCGATAACCATCTTCTTCTTTCTCAATCGTAAAGGCATTCGGGTCTTCCACTGCCCGGTAGACCGGCATGGTTTCCACCGGTTCCGGTTCAGGGGTTTGTTTGACCAACTCGAGTGCTTTAAGCAAAAGCAGATCCAGGTTGGTTTGCGCCAAAACAGAAATGACAAAGACCGGATAACCTTTCTTTTCCAGGGCTTTAATCATTTTCTTGTGTTGTTCGAGCACCTGCGGTTGGTCAATCTTGTTGAGGGCAACAATCTGGGGTTTCTTGATCAAATCAGGATCAAATAACGCCAGTTCGCTGTTGGTCTGGGTAAAATCAGCCAGTGGATCCGCTGAAAGGCCATCCAAAACATGGATGAGAACACGGGTACGTTGGATATGGCGCAAAAATGCAATCCCCAATCCACGCCCCTCGTGGGCACCTTCAATCAATCCGGGAATATCCGCCAGGACGAGGCTTTCATCCAGATCAAAGACATGTACACCCAGGTTTGGCTCGATTGTGGTAAATGGATAACCGGCAATTTTGGGTCTTGCATTGGTTACGGCAGCCAACAAGCTGGATTTGCCTGCATTCGGTACACCGACAATGCCCACATCGGCGATTAATTTCAATTCCAGACGCAGATTTTTCTCTTCACCGGGTTCGCCCTTCTCTGCCAGGCGGGGAGCCTGGTTACGTGAAGTTGTAAAATGCACATTGCCGCGCCCGCCGCGCCCGCCCTTGCAAATTACTAAGCGCTGATCAGGGTATACCAGGTCGCCAAGGGTCTCGCCGGTATCCTGTTCATAGACGATGGTACCGGGCGGAACCAATATCACCAATTCTTCTGCCGACCGCCCGGTCTGTCTTTGCTTACCACCGCCTGCGCCATCGCCTGCAATAAAGCGGGTCTTGTGTCTAAACGTTGAGAGCGTGTTGAGCGTCGATCTGACCTGCAAAACAACATCACCACCCCGCCCGCCATCTCCGCCGTCTGGACCCCCCTTATTAATATACTTTTCCTTGCGGAAATGAACCATTCCCCCCCCGCCGGAGCCGGATCGTACAAAGATTATCGCTTCATCAATAAACATACTGAACTGCTTTCAATATTGCATTACCGCATTGATCTGTCACATCAGATTTCGCTTGATCCACCGCTTTGTCGAAAGACCAACTTGATAATTATAAAGGGTAACCAGGCAAAAAAAACCTCCAGATATGAACGCTGTCTGGAGGTTCTGTTTTTTGTTGAAAGTCACCGTTAGATGGCAACTTCTTCAGCGGCTGCGGGAAGCTGGTAACCCAACTGGCGAAGCTGCTTTTTCATATCGATCATGGACTTACGGCCAAAACCTTCGATTTTCAGAAGGGCCTGTTCACCCTCTTCCATTTTCTTCAGTACATCCCCGGCATTATGAATGCCGGCTTTATTGAGGGCTTCCACAGCGCGCTTACCCAGGTTGAGTTCTTCCAAAGGGCGGTCCGGTGAAGTACGGGCATTTTCGCGGGCTTTCTGCTCGTTGACATATTCCTGGCGAGCCTGAAGTTTACGGTAGAAGCGATCGACCTGACCTTCGATGTCAATCAAACGCTGCTGCTGACCGGTGAAGAAGGGATGGCAATTGGAGCAAACCTCAGTCCGGATCTCAGGTTGGGTTGAACCGGTTGTCCAGGTATTGCCGCATGCGCAAGTGACCTTTGCGTCCGGATAATATTTTGGATGAATGTCTTTCTTCATGATTTAACCTTTCAAGCAAACGAAATAAGCGCGAGGCATTGATCAGGCTGCTTCCTGGGGCACAACACTGACACGTTTTCGGCCTTCAGGAAGTTGATCAAAGACTACGATACCGTCGGCAACTGCGAACAGGGTATCATCGCGCCCTACTTTTACATTCAAACCGGGTTTGATACGGGTACCGCGCTGGCGAACAAGAATGTTCCCGCTCAGTACGAACTCACCGGCATATTTTTTTACGCCCAGGCGTTGTGCGTTACTATCACGTCCATTTCGGCTGGACCCGCCGCCTTTTTTATGTGCCATTTCTTCTACTCCATTTCAATCGAATCGATCACAAGCCGGGTATATTTTTGACGATGGCCAGTTTTTACACGATACCGTTTTTTGGGACGATACTTGAAGATGATAATTTTGGGTCCCTTTTCGTGGTCAACGATTGTTGCCTTGATGGAAGCCTTTGAAACCAGCGGGGTTCCGACTTCGATTTTTTCTCCATCCACAAGTAAAAGCACAGTATCCAGCGATATTTTATCACCGACTTTGGCGGCCAACTGGTCTACCTGAACGGTAGTGCCTTCAACAGCCTTGTATTGCTTTCCGCCATTCTCAAATATTGCATATTTCATTCAAGCCTCCAAGCTTCACTTCACCAATTACCACGCTTTTTTTGCCCAATAACGGGGAAGTTGGGGGTAACATATAAATTCCCCAGCATTTTGCCGGGGTGGCGAAAGAGAATTATACCTAATGGGGGTGGAATTGTCAAACGATTTGGGAAAGCTTGATTCTGAAAAAGTTCTTATTGGATCGACTACTAGTAGTACGTGCAAAATCCCGGTTCCAGATCAAGGAACTTGTGAAGATTTGCTCTTGGGCGGATGCTTCCTTCGTCAGCATGACAATAAGAGCCCTTTTTCGCACGGCTGTCTGCCGTCGGAAACCTGCTGCTCCTGTCGTTCCGAGGAACGAGGAATCCGCCCAAGGCCTTGTGATGCAATTTCCTCCATATGCAGCTTTCACCTTTTAATATCATCTTGAACCATAGACACCTCAAAATCCTCACATTGGTAAGGGAAAAGGATTGTTCGAATTCTTTATTGACCTTATAAAGCTATTTGGCTCCGCTTCTTTTTGCCCGCCTTACATCCCCATCCCGCAAGGTCACACCGGTTTGATCCATGTACTCCAGAAATGCCAGGGCATATCGTCGGCTGGTCTGATACCGGTCACGAAACTCGGCTACGGTAACAGTGCCTTTTTCATCCAGCCAATCTTTTAATTCTTCGACAAGCCTCTCATAATCCCGTGCGCTGAAAACCACTTCAGGGGTTAACTGGATCAGCTCTCCGGTCGCCAACAGTGCCTCATACACCTCATCGCCTGTGATTTGGCGGCAGTCCTTTACACTGGGCGGAGAATAGGGTGAGCGATCAAACTCGCGTTTCAACAGAGCGATACTTCTCTGCTGGTCCGCATTGAAATGAATCTCATGTCCCGTCTTTTTAAGGCTGCCTTTGATTTCCGATATTTTGTTTTGTTCCGTCCAATACAGCATCAATGCCAAAAAAACACGCCCAGAGTATTTCAGCCGGCTCTTTAATTCCTCGCGCGGCATGCCCGCTCGTAAAGGATACTTTTGATGAAACTGTTCCAGCAGCTCAAGCACGCGGGTGGTTTCCTGTTCCAGCCATGATGCTGAAAAGAGAATTTCATTTTGAGCGCTGGCGTCTGAAGGGAGCAGGTGAATCTGTCCGGCCTGTTTCAATCGTTCAAGTGTCGCCGAAAATTCATCACCGGAGAGGGATAATTTTTCCTTCAGCTCCTTTTCGGTGAGCGGGCCACTTTGCAGGAGTGCCTGGTAGAGCAAATCTTCAGGGGTTCCCCTTTGCAACTTTTCGAGACGGGCAATCACATCCATATCAAAGCGTTTATGTCGCCTTTTGGGGAAGGCATCCACCACCTCACCCCCGCCAAGTGTCTCCCCTGGTGAGGGACGTCGCAGAATATATCGGTCACCATGTATCGCAACCAGCGGTTGATCCAGCTCCAACTGCAGCCAACCCTCCTGCCCGGGGCGTAGTTCCTCAGTACCCAGAAGCCGAACGCGGGCTGTTGATTCGGCTGCGCCATGAAATATTTTTACAAGCTCATTATGATGAATACTTGTGCTGACATCCGAAAGTAATTTGAAATGAACATCCATTCTGCTGACGGCCTGGTATGTGCCCGGTTTTGTGAGCACGTCTCCCCGCCGGATCTGGTCAACCTCAATGCCGTTGATGTTAACCGCCGTCCTCGTACCGGCGCGGGCAACTTCCTCTTTCTTTTTGTGTGTTTGCAAACCGCGAACCCGACCTCGCAGACCGGTCGGGAGAATCTCAATCTCGTCACCAATTTTTAGATTTCCATCCATCAAGGTTCCGGTGACCACCGTGCCAAAACCGGCGATGGTGAAAACCCGGTCAATGGATAAACGCGGCTTGTCTCGATCAATTCGAGGGGGTGTCAAACGGAGGGTGTCTTCTATCGCGGCAACCAATTCAGTCAATCCGGTGCCTTTTCGGGCGGATACCCGGATGAAAGGTGCAACCGCCAGCACAGTACCTTGCAGCAGAAGCCGAAGATCCTCTTCCACCAGCTCCAGCCATTCGGGATCGTCCACCAGATCGGTTTTTGTAAGGGCAACCACGCCGCCTGATATGTTGAGGATATCCAGGATCGCGAGATGTTCCCTGGTTTGAGGCATAATCCCTTCATCTGCCGCCACCACAAAAATAACCGAATCAATCCCCCCCACTCCGGAGAGCATATTTTCGATAAAATCACGATGTCCTGGAACATCGATGATGCCCACTTCTTCACCATCAGGCAGTGTCATCCAGGCGAACCCCAGTTCGATCGTCATCTCACGGGACTGTTCCTCTTTCAGGCGATCAGGGTTTATCCCGGTGAGGGCACTTACCAGAGTGGATTTTCCGTGATCAACATGCCCCGCAGTACCGATAACACGCATGGAACACTCTTTTATGCCGAATTGCTGAATGAACGGTTATGCTCTTCGAGAATATCGCCTGAGAGGGCCATAATTTTTTGCAAACGGCCGCGTGTGTCAGACACGATCATTTCCGCCATATCCCGAATTTCCTGGGTCATATCTTCGAGCAGCACAATCCGTTCGTTGTGCTTTTCCAGCGAACGGCCGAATTCACGGTGCGCCTCTTCCTGGCTGAGAGTATAGTTTGTCCACCTTTTCTGGTCATCGGCCTTGAAGGAAACCCATTCCTGCCGGAAACGTTCCTCGACCAACCGTTGAAGTTCTGAAATTTCATTCACCCGGCGTTCAAACGTTTGGGTTATTTCATCAAAAGCGGATTGGGATCGCTTGAGGGTGCGGTTCATCATATCGAGTGACTGCATCTGGGTATTTAACTCGCCGGATTGTTTGACGATATCGGCAAAACGGGCCTGCCAATCCTTCCAGACACGCTCCCGATCAACCTGAAACAGATTTTGTTTTTCAATGAATGCAGCATTTGTCTGGCGTCGCTCTGATTCGGAAGCCTGCATCTCATTGATACGCATGTCAATTTTACGGAAATTTTCGCTGACCAGATCCAGTTTCCCGCGCTGTTCATCGGCTCGTTTGCGAAGGGAGGCAACTTCCGCTTGCAGATCGACAATTCGTTTTGCGTCCTGTCGCAAGTTCTCTTCCAGCAAGCGATAGGTTCGTTTTTCATCCTCATCGGTACGTGAGTATTGGGTAAACTTGTTTTCCAGCTCCTCGATGGCTGTGGATAATTTGAATTGATCTTCCAGGCGAAGTTGAATGCTTTTCTTTACCTCATTGATGGGTTCCAACCCCTGCCGTACCTCCGAAATCGACTTGGCCAATTCCTGCAGATCAGTCCGTCGCAGCTTTTCAGTTTCCCTTTCCTTGTCGTTTCGCTGTTTTTCAATACCATCCAATGATCTGGCGAAATCCACTTTTACCTGGGCGATTTCAGCATCCACTTGTTCAAATCGGGAGAGCATAACGGAAAGGCGGGAGGTTTCAGCTTCCAGATCCTTTGTTCTTTTCAACAAAGCTGCTTTATCACCTTCGAGGACGATTACCCTGTTTTCAAGAGACGCAATGGTGTCCTTGTCCTTTCGAAACTGATCATCCATCCAATCCAGTCTTTTTACTATTTGATCGAATTCCATATATCACCTTGACTGATTCGTTATATTTCGTGGTAATAATCTTCCTGTTGCGGTTTCTGTGAGGCCTGGCTTCACCGGAAAAATCCTGAACACCTACCAACCGGGTGCCTGGAATCAGGGGATTTCCGTGATGTGATTATACCAATAGCAGAACGCTTTGATGGGATGATATTCACACCAGGTTTCCAAACGCATTCAACAGGTTGAAAAGCGGCGAAACAAACCATTGCGGGAAAAGGCCCACCAATACCAGAAGCAATATTCCAAGCACCAGGAGCAAAATCACCCGCCAATCAGAGGCCTGCGGGGTACCTTCAGCCGGTGAGGAAATAAACGCCAGTAATATTCGCACACTGCCTACCATGAGACCAAGTGCGCCTGCAAAACCCCAAAGAGCTGTCGGAAGGGATACCTGCGCCAGATTTTCAAAAAGTGTCTGACGAAGCGGGAAAAAACCCAATAACGGTAAACCGCTGACTGAAAAACTGGCTACCAATAAAGTGATGCTTTCCACCGGTTTTGTTTTCATTACACCTGCCAGATGATTGTAATCGAGGTCTTCCAATTCCAAATTCGACATTGCCAGCGACCAGAGAGCGATAAAGAGAGTGCGGGGGAGAAACAGGGTAACATAGATTTGGTAACCTGTGGTACTTTGCAGACTCAGCGCCAAAAGTGAAAAACCGGTTTCTACAATCAGGCAGAAACCCATGTAACGGTTGAGTTTATGCTCAAAAGCAGCCCAAATTCCACCTGCAGCCACTGTGATCGCTCCGGCGAACTGGCAAACTTGGGTCAGACCCGAATAGTTACGCAGCCAACCAAAACCATTTAAAAAATCCAGGGCCATTAACATAATAACCAGGGGTAAAAAATTCAACAGGAAACCCGCCTGATATGGATAAACCTCCGAAACCATTTGAGGAATCCAGGTGTGAAAGGGAAAAACACCCATCCAGAACATAACCCCAAGCCCTAAAAATGTTAGGGCAAGGGTGGTAAGAGCAGTGTCATTGGGATTTGTATCCACACCCTCCGCAGCCCACCCTGCCAACAGCATAAGCGCCATCGCAATGGTTTGAAAAACCAGGTAACGCATAACGCCCTGACCCACCCGTGAACCAGGCGGCAACAACATGGGGATACTGATCAATACGATAATCTCAATAATCAACGCAGAATATAAAAATGGATCCACTGCCAGGGCGGCGACGGAAAGTGAAATTATCGCCAGACCGAGGGGTATAAAATTTCTGTTTTTTCGCAGCACGCCTTCGCCCAAAAACCAGAAAGCGCCAAGTGAATACAGGAAGATAAGCAGAAACCGGTCCCCTTCAAGCAGAATGAAACGCCTGCCAAGAATGGATAACGTGGTGGTAACTTCCATGACAAGCGGGCCCACCTTTGCCATTCCTGAAAAAGGCAAAATCCAGGCTGACATCGCCAGGAAAAGACATGTGGTGACTGCAATAATGACTACAACCAGCCGGTATCTGCGAAGGAACCACAAGAGGATAGCCATGCACATTGGAAAGACGATCCAAATGACAGGCGTACTGATCATTCAACCTCCAGCGTGGAGACAGTAAGCAAATAAGAACAAATTAACGCGACACCCAGATTAATAATGACCAGCAGACCTTCCACCAACATCGAATCTTCCACGGCCGCATACAGAATTTCAAATCCGGATAACAAGGTGAAAAGACCCAAAAAAATACGGGAAATATGGGTGGAGAAACCCAACTGGAGCAGACCCATCCCGATGAGAATGAGTCCTCCCCAAATCAGGGTCATTCCGGTAGGGATGGCTTTGGAAAGTTCCGGCGCAAGAGAAAAAACCAGCAGTCCAATCATGATTGTCGAAAGTAACTTAATCAGGATGCCTGGCACAGTCGCAAACCTGCGATCCTGATAATCTCTCGTAGGTTGGGAAGCGGCTATGATGGCAATCACCATCCAGCCAGTCACCAGCTTGGCCATCGCCAGATTAATTGACCATACCAACGCAACCAGCCAAAAAACAGCCAGGTACTGTGCGGCGAGTGCAATCATGCTCATTCGCCAATTCTGACTGACAAGCAAAAGAACGGATGTTATGCCGAGCAGAATGACCGCAATAATGGAAATGGTTTCCACACTCATTGGGCACCCAGAGTCGTTACAAATGTCACCAGCACTGTAAGAAGGAGCAGTACCCACAGAAAGCCGCCTTCCCCTTCCAGCAGTCGGGTTAGAGTACGGGCGATCTGGCCGATCAGATCAAAAAGAACACCAAGCAGGTACAATAACCATTTGCCATTCAGAATAGCAGTTACAGGTCCAAAAAAATATTTACGCAGCAGAAAGTTCCAGCGCAGGATTTTTTCCTTGTTCTTTTCCCACAGCGTGGTATAGGTCCATAAAAAATATCCTGCCACAATCAGGATCAGGGGGATAAAGCTTGCCCACCAGACTCCGGCTGTATAGGATCCGGGCCAGCCCCAGGTTGCAAGGATCCATTGAGCGACGACCAATATCAACAAGCCAGCCGGGTATATCACCCGTATCCAGCGCTCCAGATGGATGTATGGCTCGCCCGGACGAAACAAATGCCGGATCAAACCCAAAACCAGTACCAGATGGATCAGAAAATAGAAAATCGTAAAAATGCTGAAAGGTGTGTTAACCAGGCCCACCCAGCCTCCGGCCGCGGGGGTATAAGGCAGTCCCAGAAAACCAAGAATGGTCAGGACAGGGATGTATTGGATCTTTGCGTCACGACTGGAATACAAACCCAAAACTCCGCCCACCAGGATCAAAATCGATCCCCAAACCATGGATGTAATTTGATAACCGTTCAATACGCTGAGTATGGCCAGTCCGGCAGTACCGATCACCCAAAATGGCCGGCTTTCAGTCTCATCGAGGGCTGTCATCCAGCGCACACTTCCATATAGAGCTGCAACAGCAATGAAAAGCCTGAATATGGTCAACCCACTTTCCGGCAGATTCAGATCCGGAATACGCGCCATCAATACCAAACCCGTGGCAGGTTGTACACCCCGCAGCAAGGTTCCCAAATCGCGCCGGAAGCGGGAGTTGGCAGGATAAGAAGCACGCCTTGGGAATACACCCAGCCGCAACAGCGCACCCAAAAAAAGGATGATCGATGCCGGGTAAGAAAACTGTGAAATGTCGAGCACCTTCCCGCCTGACCGGCTGATGATCATGGCGATGGAAACCAGAAAGATGCTGGCAAGTTGGATCCCATACGATAAAACCACCTGCTTCATGCGATCGGGCTGTTTTATCGTTCGCTGGAAGACAAGGAACTCACCAAGATCGATGAGCGACCAGATCAGGATCAGGGATAACGGAGTGGCAGCCATCACCGCCAGGATACCCAATCCCCCAAATACAAGGCTCAAACTCCAGACAGACGGGACGGTCGATTCAATCCTGGCGGACGAAGTAAATATTACCGCCATCGACAGAGTGGCTAACGCAAAACCGTAAGGCCATGAAATTAAATCGAGCTGGAAACCGATGAGATTGGTAAAACTCTCGACCTGGTTCCAGCCGATAATATATACAGGGCTGGATGGAAACCAGTGCAGTAAAAGCATCCCCAGCCAGGCCAATGATGCGGAAATTGAAGAAATCAGCCATGGCAGGCCAAAACCTTTCCTTACGTTGGATACGAGGATGACACCAAGTCCGCTGACAATCATGAACAGCGCCGGGATCAGGGCAATCATCCATTCACCTGCCTTGAGTACCGGCCGTCAGTTCGTGTCATCGGGCTCCCCAGAGAAACCGGTCATACCACCCAGCGCACCCAACATGACAAGGATTTCCGGATCGAGATCCAGCTCATTTTCAGGTAATGCTGAGCCCCGGTATGATTCGGCTTGCAGGGCACGCTCGCGCAATGAACGCCATAGAAGCTGGCGCTCTTCCGAATGGACGACCAGATCATTGATTGTCTCTGCCTTTTGCAACAGATCTCCTGTCGTATAAAGAAAAGTGACCCTTTTCCAACGTTCTGCTCGAATTGGAACAGGCAGCGGCTGCAGGCCGGCTATCTGGATTTTGTAATACTCTTCATGGCTGCGCGGATGATCCGGTTGATCGCGAAACAACTCACCTCGCGTGGTTAATTCATGGCCGCGTACCCCGGCAAAATATTCGATCCGCCAGCGGTGATCCACACCAAAAGCATCTGTCTGGTAAAAAGCCAGGTAATCCACATCCACCACCTTGGGAGCAGACCGCAGGGGAATGCGATACCATCCCAGCAGCCTGGCAATTTCCAGGTCTCTGGGTGATGGCATGACTGCGGTCAGAATCAGGCTCTCGGCAGGTGGATAGGCTGGCATCGGGTAGGATCCGTCATCGATACATTTGTTAATTATTTCAGGAGTCCGGTACGGGCATTGAACTCCCCGATCAGGGCATCAATTTCATCAGCCTGGGTCTGTACCTCGCTCCAATAATTTCGGTCATACCACTGGCTGTTGATCTCTTCGTACGTTTTCCCTTGCTGTTCCACCCAGGTATAGTACTTAAGATTATGGACACGCCTCCGGTCTGCATAAGTAAGCTCTTCCAGGTGATCGGTGGATTGGCCGTGCAGATAGTGGGCAAAATCGGCGGCGGCATCCAATTCTGTATATTCACCGCTTTCGGCCTGCATTTCCTGCAACCGGCTTTCATAAAGCTGCATGGAATCGGTAAAGACCGTCAATATCACATCCTCTTCCGCCCATTCGTAATATTTTGCCATTTTAATGCAAACCAGCATGTTGGCAATGCCTGAAAAACCCAGCAGGTTAAGTTTCGAGACAACATTTTCGGGTACACCTTGCTTGATCAGATACGCCTGACCGGCTTTCTCATTGAACAGGCGCGCCAGGCTGACCACTGCATTATCGTCAATGGAAGCGATCAGATCGGTGTTTTTCAGGTTGTGAATCCAGGGCACATGCTTGTCGCCAATGCCCTCGATGCGGTGTGCTCCAAATCCGTTTTCCAGCAAGGTCGGGCACTGCCAGGCCTCGCCGGCGGCGATCTTGCTGCCCGGGAACAAATGTTTGAGATAATCACCGGAGCCAATCGTGCCGGCCGAGCCGGTGGTCAGTCCAAGGCCGCGGAAATGGCTATTATTACCCAGTTCGGTACGCAGGACTTCTTCCATGGCATGACCCGTAATCTCGTAATGCCACAGATAATTGCCAAACTCATCAAACTGGTTAAAAATGACAAGGTCTTCCCCCGAGTTGCGCAATTCCCGGCATTTATCGAAGATTTCTTTCACGTTGCTTTCGCTGCCGGGGGTAGCGATCACCTCACCCGCCACATTGTTCAGCCAGTCAAAACGTTCCTTGCTCATTCCTTCCGGAAGAATGGCGATGGATTTGCAGGATAAAAGCGCCGAATCATAGGCTCCACCCCGGCAGTAATTGCCGGTGGAGGGCCAGACTGCCTTTTGTGTCTCCGGGTCAAACTGGCCAGTCACCAGTCGGGGAACCAGGCAGCCAAAAGCAGCACCCACCTTGTGCGCGCCGGTCGGGAACCATTTTCCGAGCAGGCCAATGATCCGCACCGGAACACCTGTCAAACTGGCAGGCAGCTCGAAATAGTTTACTCCGCCAAAACCGCCCCCCTGAGGTACAGGCTCATTTTTCCACGTGATGCGAAATAAATTTCGGGGCGCAATATCCCATAAACCGATAGATTTCAATTCCTGCCTGATCCCGGCCGGAATCAGGTCAGGGTTTTTCTGTTGGGCGAAGGTAGGAATAACGATATTGCGTTCCCGTGCTCTGCGTACAGCTCCTTCAAGGCGTTGTGGATAAACGGATAAATCAATTTTCATTTTTTTATTCACTCCTCAAAACTGATCATTCAATATTCCCGAGGATCTGAACTTACTCTTTTTCCGGAGATTCTGCAACAATATACAAGGGACGACCTTTCACTTCATCATAAACCCGACCCAAATACTCACCGATAATACCCAGCGATATGAGCTGCACCCCGCCCAAAAAGAGAACAGCCATAAGGGTTGTAGCCTGCCCCATCAACACCGGGCTGCCAGTCAAGCGCAGGACAATGATAACGATGAGTGCGAGTATACTGAGACCCGTCACCAAAAAGCCCAAATACGTCGCCAGTTGAAGCGGAAGAAATGAAAACCCGGTGATGGCATTGAATGCCAGTTTTATCATTTTCTTCAGCGGATACTTTGAAACACCCGCATAACGGGCTGCACGTTTGTAAGGTACACCGATTTGCCTGAACCCAACCCACGAAGACATACCGCGCAGGTAGCGGTGTTTTTCCCGCATCTGATTCATGACATTGACAACCGTCCGGTCGAGTAGCCGGAAATCTCCTGAGTCCTGCGGAATTTTCACTTCCGTAATCTTGTATATCAAGCGATAGAACATGGAAGCCGTAAAGGTCTTAAACCAGGTTTCCCCTTCCCGTTCCTCGCGGACAGCATAGACCACCTGGTAACCTTCACGCCATCTGGCAATCAACTCGAGGATCACTTCGGGGGGATCCTGCAAGTCGGCATCGATGATCACTACAGCATTGCCGCGCGAATAATCCAACCCGGCGGTGACGGCAATCTGGTGGCCAAAATTACGGGCAAAAATGACCGGCCTCACACGGGGATCCTTTCGGGCGATATCCTTCATCAGTTGTGTTGAGCCGTCTGTCGAGCCGTCATCCACCAGGACCAATTCCCACATTTCTCCGGTCTGATCCATTACCTCGGCAATACAGGTATAGAATTCAGCCAGCGACTCGATTTCGTTATATACGGGTGCAACGATCGTGAATTCAGGTTTATTTTCCAAGAGTTGCCTCACATTTTTTCAAGAAGATTCTTAAGCGCATTAAGAGTAGGTTCGATGACCGGGGCCTCTCCAACGGCTTTGACGGCAGAGCGGATATCCTTCAACCCGCTGCCGGTGACCACCAGCAGGACTGGATCACAGGGTGTGGTCATCCCATCCTTGATAGCCTTTTTTAGACCGGCCAGGCAGGCTGCTCCGGCCGGCTCGGCAAATATGCCATTCCTTCCCAAATCGGCGATGGCTTGCAGAATTTCAGCATCCTCCACCACCAGGTACGAACCACCCGTCTCGCGGGCTGCCCTGACCGCCCGCACACCATCACGCGGAAGGTTAACAGATATGCTGTCGGCGATGGTATCCGCCTTGACAGGCGTGATTTCCTCTGTACCGGCCTGAAATGCATTGGCAATGGCTGCCGAACCGGATGATTGAACCCCAAACAGACGCGGCATCTTGTCCAGCCAGCCTAAAGCCTCCAAATCCTTGAAACCTTTATGTAAACCGGAGATGATATTTCCATCTCCCACCGATACAAAGATATTCAATGGCTGCTGCGACAGGTTCAAACCTGACAGTACATTTTCCCAAATCTCAAACGCAGCGGTTTTTTTGCCTTCTGCGGTGAACGGATTGAAACCGGTATTGCGGCAGTACCATCCAAACTCACGAGAAGCGTTAATCGAAAGATCAAAAGCATCGTCGTAATTTCCGTCCACCAGTATGACATGCGCATGATAGACCATCAACTGGGCAATTTTGGCAGGCGGAGCGGTACGCGGGGCAAGGATGACCGCCTTTTGCGAGGTGGCTGCTGCCATTCCGGCCAACGCAGCACCGGCATTGCCGGTGGAAGCAGTGACCGTGATATCGGCATGGATTTCCATCGCCCGGGCAAGAACAACCGCACTGGCACGATCCTTGAAGGAAGCAGTCGGATTGCGTCCCTCATCCTTCACCCACAGATCCGACAACCCCAAAGCAGCCTTCAACTGCTGCGGCTGGAATACAGGTGTCCAGCCTGCATTTCCCAGGGGTGAAGGGGGTAATCCAGGGTCATTGACAGGCAGTAAAGGGGAATAGCGCCATAGCGAGTAGTTGACCCGGCTGGTAATGTCATCCATCGCGTAACGGTGCCTAATGGCGTCATAATCGAACAGTACATCCAGGTTTCCCCCGTCATACGGACAGGTATATTGAACCTGTGAAGGGTCAAACTCCCTTTTGCAAATGGAGCATCGATAACCTGAGAAATAATTTTCCATGAACTTCTCTATGGCACAATCCAGGTGCCGGTTTCTCCCCTGAGTGCCTTGCCGATATTCTCGGGGTTGGTGATGATGGCTTGTTTGCCGCCGGCCTCAAGAAACCAGATGATAGCCTGGATCTTGGGGGCCATGGAACCTTTTGAAAAATGGATACCTTCCTCAAGATAAGCTTTGGCTTCGGCCAAAGTCATCCTGTCAATCCATTTTTGATCCGGTTTTCCGAAGTTAAGTGCCACTTTTTGAACAGCGGTGGAAATCAACAGCAGATCAGCGTGAATTTTGCGGGCCAACAGGCTGCTGGCAAAATCCTTGTCGATGACCGCCGCCGTGCCTTTGTAGATGTTTTTGCTTTCCTCCACCACAGGTATTCCCCCGCCGCCAACGGTGATGACCACACAGCCTGCATCGATGAGGGCTTGAACGGATTCCAGTTCCACCACTTTGCGCGGCAGCGGAGAAGGGACCACCCTTCGCCAGCCACGCCCGGCATCCTCCACCACCGACCAACCCATTTCTTTGGCGCGCTTTTTGGCTTCGGCTTCATCCATAAAGCCGCCGATCGGTTTGGCGGGGTTCAGAAAGGCCGGATCGTTTTGATCGACGACAACCTGGGTAATCACCGTAGCCACCGGTTTGTGGATACCGCGCCGGGTTAATTCATTTTGGAGGTTTTGCTGCAGGGAATATCCGATTGCTCCCTGGCTGTCAGCTCCGCAGACCTCAAGAGGGATCTCATGCATCCCCTCCACTTTTGCGGCAATCTCAGACCGGCGAAGGATAAACCCCACCTGGGGGCCATTGCCATGACCAATGGCAACCTCCCAACCCGATTCAATCATATCCGCGATATGAAAAGTAGTCTCTGTTGCAGCTTTGTATTGATCCTCAACCGTTTGATGCTGCTTGTCTTTAATTAATGAGTTTCCGCCAATAGCAACAACAGCAACTTTTTTCTCCATGATACTCTCTTTGGAATAATATTTCGGTTTATGCCATGGTCAACGCCATGACGGCTGATGCGATATAAAGCTTGTTTTCAGCTTCATCGAATACGACAGATTGCGGCCCATCAATGACACTGTCGGTGACTTCAATATTACGGTCGGCGGGAAGCGGATGCATGTAGATGGCATCCTCTTTTGCCAGAGCCATCTTTCTGTCATCGACGATCCAGTGTTTGTACTGATCGATGATTCTTTTGCCTTCTTCGGCATCGGCAGTGGTTTCGAGCGCACCCCAGGATTTGGGATAGATGATATCGGCATCCTTGAAGGCTTCCTCCATATCATCCGTCACATCAAATGCTGAACCGTTTTTACGGGCAAATTCGGCAGCCTGGTCGACAAAATCCTGGCGGAGTTTGAATTCCGGTGGATGGGCCAGAACCAGATCCATTCCAAAACGCGGCATCTGGAGAACCATACTGTTTGGAATGGAGATCGGTTTCTGATACGATTTGGCATAAGCCCAGGAGACAACCATTTTCTTCCGGCGCAGATTGCGGCCTTTCTTCTCCATGATTGTCATCAGATCGGCCAGGATCTGAAACGGATGGTACAAATCACATTGCATGTTCATAACCGGCGCAGGGGACGCCTCGGCTACAAGGTTAATGTAACGATTGCCAATGCCCCAATCGCAGTGACGGATGGCAATGCCGTCATAGATGCGGCCCAGGATGGCGCCCATCTCACGTTCCGTATCGCCATGCGAAATCTGTGTAGTGCGATCCTCAATAAATGCCGGGTGTGCACCCAGGTGAACCGCAGCCGCCTCAAACGCCGACCGTGTGCGGGTGCTGCTGAAAAAGAATAACATCGCCAGGGCTTTATCGCGCAAATAAGGGGTTGGTTCCCTCAGGGCACGTTTTTTCTTAAGATCCCAGGCAACATCCAGAACGGTCTCAATCTCTTCAACGCTAAAATCAAGATCACTGATAAAGTCTCTGCCGCGTAAATCGCTGACCATATTTCTTCCTTTCACTGGTAAAGTGGGCTGAATACTTTTATTATTGGGGTTTTATAAATTTTCTCTTCTCAGACTGCGGACGACATGAAACTGGAAATATCCTGGCAGGAAATAGCTTGTCGAATAATCGACTACCTTGCCTTCGGCTTCGAACAGCCTGGCCAGAAAGACCAGTAACACATCACCACGCTGAATTTGCAGGGCGCGAGCCACTTCGGAGGTTGCCGCTTCCGCCTGAATATTGGCAATGGATTTGGCGAGCATGGGGGATCCCCGCCGGAGCAGCAGATCAAGAACGGAGCCCGTAAAACCAGGTTCCAAATCTGAATGCTTTAATATATTTTCAGGCAGGATGTCAATCAGGTACGCCACCGGCCTCGACTCTGTCAGAATAGTCCGCCGGACGCGTAAAAGCGGGGTACCTGTCTCTAAATCAAATATGGGAGCCAAATCCTTTTGAGTCTCGATACGGTCGATCTGCAAATCGCCCATGGTGACATTGAGCCCGATCTTTCCGGCCAATGTTTCAATACTTTCCAGAACTTCCAGACCGCTTTCGATGACGTGAGGATGACTGACCACAAATGTCCCAATACCCTGGCGGCGCAAGATTAAACCCTGGCTTTCAAAATCACGCATGGCTTCACGCAGGGTGGCACGCGATACACCCAGTGTCTTTGCCAGGAGAGGTTCAGCCGGTAATTTTTTACCAGGAGGGGTCTGTTCAATGATCTTGCTGAGAGAAGATTGTAATCTGTGAAAAGGTTGTTGATTTTCCATCGGATATCCGTATTCTGGAATGTAAAAGAGAGCCGAATCGCGCTCTGCTTTTAGAAGGATAACATTTTTATTGATATACTTCGCAGATCCACAACCCAAGTGTAGCAATAAATTGTCTAGATGTCAATTGTCTGACAATATAGATTGGCAACACAATTTTAGTCACATTTTGTTTCACGATTTGGCTGCTACCAACAAAGTTTGCTTGTTCGATTTAAAACTCATCAACGAATTCGGCCCGCGGCCGTTAACAAATAAACGAATTTCGGACAATACGGTCATACTTCAATCATTCCACTTATGATCGAAAGGGATAAAAAAGCTACCCCGGAGTACGTGGGGCAGCTTTTTGTTTTCATTTACATTTATGTCAAGCAATCTTGGGGGGGTACCCCATTACGCCATTTTATTGGCCATTTTGGCTGCCCGCAGGGTATTTTGCAGCAGCATGGCAATGGTCATGGGGCCTACGCCGCCGGGAACCGGGGTGATGGCGCCGGCAACTTCCACTGCCTCATCAAAAGCCACGTCGCCAACCAGGCGGAAACCGCGTTTCTTGCTGGGGTCATCCTTGCGATTGGTTCCAACATCAATCACGATCGCACCGGGTTTGATCCAGTCGCCGCGCACCATTTCGGCACGCCCCACAGCAGCTACAAGAACATCGGCTTCGCGCACTTTGGACGGCAAATCTTTTGAGCGGGAGTGGCAAATCGTCACGGTGGCGTTGGCCCGAACCAACAGAAGCGCAACCGGCATCCCCACAATATTGGAACGGCCCAACACCACTGCATTGACCCCTTCCAGGGTGGGCAGTTCTTTTTGCAGAAGATAGATCACGCCCGCCGGGGTGGCCGGCACAAACAATGGGTCGCGGCCCTTTTGAGCCAGTCTGCCAACATTAAGGGGGTGAAAACCGTCGACATCTTTTTCAATGTTGATGGCGCTGAGAATCCTTTCTTCATCCAAACCGGCCGGGAGTGGCAGTTGAACCAGAATTCCATTAATACGGGGGTCAGCGTTAAGTTCCTTTACAAGGCCTTCTACATCAGCCTGGCTGGCGGTAGCCGGAAGTACCTGCCCGTAGGATTCAATCCCTACCTCAGCACAGGCTTTCTGTTTCATGCTGACGTACACCTGGGAAGCCGGGTTTTCCCCGACCAGTACAGTCGCAAGCCCGGGGCGCGGTTTTCCCGCTTTTACAAGATCTTCCACACCTTTCATTACCCCCTGTCGAACTTCTTCAGCAACTGCTTTGCCATCAATAATTCTTGCTGTCATGGTTTTTTCCCTTTCTCGAGATAGGATATGATAAAATTTAGCCGTTAATGACCCGGATATATTATCTGAAATTTCAAAGAAATTATACCCCAATCAAAATGTGGGGTTTATACCATTTGTAATCTTCTTTATAGAGAATATCTTGCAATTCACAGGAGCATTTTTATGAGCAATATTTGTGTTATCGGAACGGGTTACGTTGGATTGGTCACAGGTACCTGTTTTGCCGACCTGGGAAACCAGGTTATCTGCCAGGATATAAGCGCTGAGAGAATCGATAAACTTAAGAACGGCCAGATGCCAATCTTTGAACCTGGTTTGGAACAGATCGTAAACATTAATTATCAATCAGGAAGATTGATGTTCACCACCGATCTTACTGAAGCATTGAAGGACGCCGAATTTGCATTTATCGCAGTCGGCACACCATCCGGCGTAGATGGAGAAGCCGACCTGCAATATGTACGCATGGCGGCCGAATCCATTGCGGATCATGTCAACCACCCCATCATTGTGGTCAACAAATCAACCGTTCCTGTGGGTACCGGCGATTGGGTTACCGATATTATCCGCAAGAGACGAAACGGCAACAATCTTGATTTTCAGGTGGTTTCCAACCCGGAATTTCTACGCGAGGGATCAGCCATCAATGACTTTATGTTTCCGGATCGAATCGTGCTGGGATGCACCAACATCGATGCAGCCAATCAGGTTGGAAATTTATATCTTTCACTGCGCTGTCCAATTCAAATCACCGATTTAAGGACGGCCGAGATGATTAAATACGCCTCCAATGCTTTCCTGGCCACCCGTATTTCATTTATTAATGAAATAGCCAATATTTGCGAGGAAGTAGGAGCCGATGTACGCGAAGTTGCCACCGGTATGGGCTATGACAAGCGGATTGGCAGAGCATTTCTGGATGCCGGATTGGGCTGGGGCGGAAGCTGTTTTCCAAAAGACGTCAAGGCGCTGGCTCACATGGCCGTTCTTCATGGCACCCATCCGCAGCTTCTTCAGGCCGTGATGGAGATTAACCGCAATCAGCGGCGCAAGGTCATTGTCAAGCTGCGCAGAGCGATGGGCAGCCTGAATGATAAAGTGATCGGTGTGCTGGGCTTGTCTTTCAAACCGAACACTGATGATATACGCGAGGCACCGGCATTGGAAGTCATCCATTTGTTGTTGAATGAAGGAGCCTGCGTGCGAGCCTATGATCCCCAGGCGATGGAAAATGCCTCACACGAGTTGGAACGGGTGGTACTGTGCCAGACACCTTATGAAGTAGCCGAAGGCGCTGATGCGCTCATACTCGCAACCGAATGGAATGAATTCAAACAGCTTGATTTCAACCGCATCCATCAGTTGATGCATACGCGCATTATTATCGATGGACGAAACCTTTGGGATCCTGAACGAATGAAAGAAATGGGCTTCACCTATTTTGGTGTCGGCCGTGCAATGACGAACAATCATTAATGGCCTGAAGATGTATCTTTTTGCATTACCGATATAATGCCTCAGAAAAAATGTTGCTTTAGAGTAACCAATGTTATGAGACCCTGCATGATATAATTTCTAAATATAATCATTATGGAGGAAACCGATGGAGATTATCACCCGTGAATTCAAACATTGTGACCTGGTCGAAATCAAGGGCCGTCTGGACAGCTCTAATTCACAACAGTTGAATGAGAAACTGAATGAAATTATGGAAAAGGGTCGCTACAAGATCATACTTGACCTGGCAGAACTTGACTTTATCTCCAGCGCCGGTCTGCGTGTCTTGGTGAACACCCAGAAAACTTGCAAACGCTACAACCGGGGAGAGGTAATCCTCACCAGGCTTCCTTCCAATATCAAGGATTCTCTTGACCTGGTTGGTTTTACGACGATTTTCAAGATTTTTGATGATGTAATATCGGCTGTTGGAAATTTCTAATCTGCCATGGGTGATATCAGAGACAGAGCGATCTTTCCAGGTAATTATTCCAGCCTGGTGAAGGTTGCCGAGTTTGTGAGAAAAGGCACCCAGGAAGCAGGTTTCGACAGCGCTGTCTCGTATCACATAGAACTTGCACTCGATGAGGCCGTCACCAATATAATAGAACACGCCTACGGTGGTGAGGGAAAAGGGGACATCGAACTGGAATATTATTATGAACCAAAAAGATTAACCTTCCAGGTCATCGATCATGGTCAACCTTTCCGTCCTGAAGATGTGAATAAACCAAATATCAATGCCCCGCTCAGTGACCGCAAAAGTCATGGGCTGGGTTTATATTTGGTTAACTGTCTGATGGATGAAGTCCACTTTGAATTCGATCTCACCACAGGCAATAAACTGATACTTGTAAAGTACAAGGAATAACTGGAATGATGGATCATTCTGGTCTAATAGTTGAGCCTGAATGGAAACAATATCTTCATTTAGGGGAGCAAATTCTCATCCTTCCTGGCGTCAAACAGCGCTGTGAATTAATCGAAGAGATTATTTCCAACAAATTATCCTGTTATGCGAAAATCTGGCTGGTTGAACCATTGTACCCGCTGCCCGGCGAGGAGGAGACTGAAACAATTCCCTCCACCCCAGTAGCCGAAATTGTATCCAGCTCATTTGAAACCAGAAAAATCCTTTTTCAACTTGAAAGCGGCGGGGAAATCAAATCATTTGTTGAGCCCTGTGAAGCAAAAATCATCGCGTACCCCATCATGTCAAAAAACCTTCTCATGGCTGTTATCTATGCAGAAAAGCCGGATGGAACCTTCTGCCCTGATGACTGGTCGTTTTTGGATGGTTTTCTGTCGATGGCGGCACTCACGCTGGAGGTCGCCCGGCAAGTCAGTCTGAAGAATTGGCGAGCCAGCCAACTCACACTGGTGCAGACCGTAAGCGAACAAATCGCCAACATGACGAATTTGGACGATCTTTGTCAGAAGGTAACCGGCTTAATCCATGAATTATTCGAATTCTATTATGTTGCGATTTATATCAAGAGAGCAGCAGATACCCAATTACGGCTTATGGCTATGCAGCATAACGCCGAGTGCGGAGATTTCGAACCCGCCCTTGTGATTCCTGCCGGACAGGGTATCATCGGATCTGTCGCGCAAACCGGCCAGGAACTGCTGGCAGCCGATGTCCGCAACGAACCACGCTACCGATTCTTCGACTGTTTGTCCGAAACCCGCTCAGAACTTGCCCTTCCGCTTAAGACCGAGGAGCGGATATACGGCGTGCTGGATTTGCAAAGTGACAGGCTGAATGGTTTTCATGAAAATGACGTGATTGTTTTGCGAGCCCTCGCCAACAATATCGCCCTGGCTATCGAAAGTGCAGGCTTATACAACGATCTGCAGCAGCGCGTCAACCAGGTTGAGACCATTATTCAATTCAGTCAGGCGCTTACTTCCATCCTGGATATGGATAAATTGACCCAGGAGGTAACTCAGCTCATCCATCAACGATTTGGTTACCCCTATGTCCATCTGTTTACCATCCATCCGGTGCAGCGAAAGATATTATTTGCCACCGGCGTGGGCGAACGCAGCGAGGCCATGCGCATCCACGAAATAGCCTATGATCTGGATGCACCGACCGGCATCATCCCCTGGGTGGCTCGTCATGGACAAACGTATCTCGCAAATGACATCAGTATCGATACCCTTTACAAAAAACCGGACCATATTCCAGCCACTTCCCAGTCGGAGCTTGCACTGCCCTTGATCTTTGCCGGTGAGGTGATGGGGGTATTGGATCTTCAGAGCGATAAGAAAAACGAATTTAATGAGGCGGATATTGATTTAATGGAGGCCCTGGCTTCCAGTGTAGCCATTGCACTGCGTAATGCACGCATGTATCGTTCTGACAAGTGGCGCGCTCAGGTGGCCGACAGCTTCCGTGAAGTATCCGAATTGATTTCCGCCAACAAACCACTCAAAGAAGTTCTCGAAATCATTCTTTTGAAACTTGAGCAGAATTTGCCGTGCGATGGATCAGCGCTGTGGCTGGCCGGGGAAATAGAAAATAATAGCCGGACAATCATTGATCTGGCTGCCACCCGCGGTGTAGACCCCGAAAAGATCACTCAAGCATTGGAAGACAAGGCTGTTCTCAATGTGATGGACACAGCCATGGAACGGTTGCATCCCTCCATTCGCAACCCCGGTGATCCACCCGGCCCGTTGGGGCTGGCATTGGGTTTCCCGGATAATTATTCATCCATTGTAGCTCCGCTGCGCGCCGGTGACAAACCCCTCGGGATTCTGGCCCTGGCGCATCACACCCCTGGCCGATACGGGAATGAAGCCTATGATATGACCTCCACCTTCGCCAGCTATGCCGCGGTGGCCATTCAAAATGCACGCCTGTTTGAAGAAGCACAGGATCAGGCCTGGGTTTCCACCGTCTTATTGCAGGTTGCCGAAGCCATTCAATCGGCTGAAACGGTAGATGAACTGCTGACGACAATGGTCAGGCTTCCTCCCCTGTTGATCGGTGTACGGATGAGCGCAATCTTCCTTTGGAAGGATGACGGCCAGGTATTCGAACTGAGAAACTGGTACGGCTTCCGGAAAGATCCTGATCAATCGCTCTATTCTGAAGATGAAAACCCTGCATTTACCCGTCTCAATACACTACGTTCGGCAATTTTTATTCAAGACCCTGGCGCGGAATTAAATTTTTCGGAACAGATGTTGCCGGAAGATATCGGTACAATGGTGATGGTTCCTCTGCTTTCCAGGGGCAACCTGCTGGGTTCAATTCTGGTCGGCTATCGGCTGCGGCCTTACGGTGGGAATGAAACAGAATTCAACCAGCAGATATTGGCCATCCTGCAAGGTATCAGTCAACAAACCGCTGTCGCATTGGAAAACCTGCGTCTTGAGGAGAACCAGGAAGAAGATGCCTATGTGACCGCTGTCCTGCTGGAGGTAGCCCAGGCTGTGGTGAGCCAAAATGAACTGGATGACGTTTTGGAAACCATCGTACATTTAATGCCCATCCTGGTCGGGATCGATGCCTGTGTAATCTATTCCTGGGATAAACAACGTCGCATTTACCAGCCCGTGCAAGCTTATGCAGGGAATGACGAGGATGAAATTCATCTCATCCAGAAGGAATATGCCGAGGGTGAGTTTCCGCTGCTGGATACGGCATTGACGAGTGACCATCTGCATTTCAGTACTTCCGGCAAGAATGATTTAGAGATTGACAAATGGGTTGGATTTTCCGTACATCCTGAAGAGGACCTGTCGAGCGAAAAAGTAATTCCTGGAGGCAGTATTCTTCTTTCGGTACCGCTTTCTGCAAAGGGAGAAGCATTCGGTATATTGTTGGCAAAAGAGACAATGAATTCGCTCACCTTTCAGGAAAAACGGATGGAGATCATCACCGGGATCGGCCAACAGGTGGCTCTCGCGATTCAAAATGACAGATATACACGAAATCTGGTGGAAACACAACGGATGGAACAGGAAATGGAGCTTGCACGCCAGAGCCAGCGCACATTTCTGCCCGGTGAACTCCCCCGCCTGTTCAGATGGGATTTGGCAGCTCGTTGGACGCCTGCCAGGCAAGTCGGCGGCGATTTTTACGATATTATTCAACTGAACAAAGACCACATCGGCCTGGTAATTGCCGATGTAGCAGATAAAGGAATGGCTGCTGCCCTTTACATGACGGTGACACGCACACTGATTCGCGCTTATGCCGAAAGTGAAACATCACCCGCCCTGGTGCTGGAAAAGGTCAATAACCTGCTCTTGCCGGATTCGCAGGACAGTATGTTTGTGACGGCGGTATATGCCATCCTCAACAAACGTGCCAACAAAATTGTTTATGCCAATGCCGGTCACAACCTGCCGGTTTTATTCCGCCGTGATGAAAACAGGATCATTTCACTTGAAAAAGGCGGCATGTCGCTGGGTGTGATGGAAAATATTCAATTAACCGACAGTGAAATCACGATATTTCCGGGTGATATTCTGCTCATGTATACCGATGGTGTAACAGAAGCGTTCAATTCAGCAGGTGAAGGTTTCGGAATTGAACGGCTTGAAAAATTCATCCTTGATCAGCAGGAAATGCCTGCCGAGGATCTGCTGAAACAACTGGAAAACACTTTGAAGGATTTTTCAGCCGGTGTGCCGGCCTCGGATGATGTTACACTCGTCTGTCTGAAACGACAAAGTTGATCCATCACCCAGAATCATTTCGTAAAAATCAGAGCCAGCCAGACTTCCCATTTTTCAACCGGCGCTGGTGTGGTTACCAGGGTCGGGACTGGCGTGGGGGTGACATCACCCACTCCAATGGGCACAACCCGTACGTCACCAGATTGACCCGCATTGAGATCAACCCTGGCAAATTCTTCGACCATGGCATCGGATTTGGCATATTCAAGCTGCTTTTGCAGAGCCTGTTGGGTTTGTTTCAACTCAACCACATTGGCCGCGACGATATCGCGCTGCGCCTCAATCTCATTCAACTGTTTCAGGCGTGATTGATAATCCAGCAGTAAAAACACAGCCACAACGATGGAGGCGATGATGAGTATTTGTTTGAAATGAGCACGGATGTTTTGCATAGGAGTATATTACCCAAAATGGGTGCAATTTTCAAGCCAAATGGAAGGGATTGCACACAGCAATAAAAAACTCCCGAAAGGGAGTCTCTTGTGCCGAAGGAGGGATTTGAACCCTCACGAGCGTAATGCCCACTAAGCCCTGAACCTAGCGTGTCTGCCAATTCCACCACTTCGGCTCTCACAGATAAGCTATTTTATCGGATTTTGGGGTTTTGTCAACCTTTTTATGATGAGGGTGTAGTAGATCCCAAATGGAAAGAAGGACGGGGCTACCAACTGGAATGAACCTTTCCAATCATCGTCCCCAGCAGGCATTCTTTCTCCATTCTCCCAATTCTAACCCTGTCGATTTGATTCCAGCGGTCTGTTGATGAAACACTCACCACCCTGAGATAATTATCACTCAGGCCTTTCAACTGCCACTCGCCATTGTTCCCTTTTACGGATGACTCCCACAGCACATCCAGCTCAGAACCAATAAATCCACGCCGGTAATCACATCCCTGCTCTGCAAATACAGATCGCAGTAGCCCGGAACGCCTTTTAATTTCCGCCGGCGGTACCCGTCCGGGCAGCAGGGCGGCCGGAGTGCCCGGGCGAGGTGAGTAAGCAAAAACATGCCCGGACTCAAAACGCATATCGCGTACAAATTGCATACTTTCCTCGAAATGCCGTTCTTCCTCGCCGGGGAAACCGGTAATGATGTCGGTGCTGATGGCCATCTCCGGCACAATACGGCGGGCAGATTCAACCACCCCGGCAAACTGCTTACAATCCGTCAAGCGTCCCATTCTCTTCAGTATCCAGTCCGATCCGGATTGGAGGGGTAAATGAATGTGACGGCATATACGCGGGTTTTCCCATAAATCAAAAAATCGTTCATCCAGATTCCACGGCTCCAAAGAGGACAGGCGCAGGCGTGGAATGTCCGTTTGATCCAGAATCATTTCAACCAGATCAGTCAGGCCAAGAGCAGGTGTGAAATCTTTTCCCCACGAGCTCAAATTTACTCCCGTCAGAACTGCCTCATTGGCACCACCGGCGGCAGCCCATTCGATATCCCGCAGCACTTCGGTGGCCGGACTGCTGACAGCCCGGCCGCGGGCAATGCGGGTAATACAAAATGTGCAGTGATTATCACAACCATCCTGTACCTTGATAAATGCGCGCGTTCTGAAACGATCCCCCGGGACAGGCGTACGTGCTGCAGCGACAGAAGGCTGATGTCCGGAAACTGGAAATTGCTCAGTGATCTTGGCTTTGTCCTGATTGCTGACCACCTGAATCCGCTCTGACAGCCTGGCAATTTCCTGCGGTTCCAGCTCAGCCCAACAGCCCGTTGCGATCACCGTGACATCTTCTTGATGGACAGCATGGCGAATCAAGCGGCGGGAATCTGCCACAGCCTTTCCGGTTACCGCACAGGTATTGATGACAACGATATCGGCCTTTTCAAGCCGGTCGACCAATTCGTGTCCCTGCTCACGAAAGCGGGCAGCGATGCTTTCAATCTCACTCTGGTTCAGGCGGCAGCCAATTGAATCGACATACACTCTCATTCAAATCCCTTACGGTTGGGTAACTCGAAAATTATCAAACAGAACATCCACAGCCCGTTCAGCATTCGTGCCGGCTGCCAGCCCGACCTTGCCCTCTATCAGATCCGTATCGTACGCCGAAGCCAACAGCACGTCATTGATCGACAATGTCAGGCTTGAACCGAGACAAACGGCCTGGATATGGTTTAGCCCGCCGTTTCCTGAAACGATCACCTCATCGTATTGCAATTGTTCGCTGCTGATCACAGAACGCTGTCCATCCAGTACCTTGACGATGCCAAAATATCCATCATTGCTGACCAGGAATTGATAATAGTTTTTCTGATTCTTGTATCTGCAAAGAACACCAAAGCTGTTATCCTCCGGGCCGTTCACCTTGGTGACGTCTACATCGATTTTGGTATCCTCGAAATAATCGTCCAGAATGGACCAGTAGTCATAATTGGGCTGATTGATGAAAAAGCGTAAACCGCCGCTGCTGTAATCAACGATGGATTGTTCCTCATTCCAGGTATCCCAGGAAGCGCGGGCTGAAAAGTCATCAAAGAACAAGACTTCGCCCGATTCAGGGGGGTCAGTCAGGTATCGAAACCGCCTGGGCAAATCACAGCCGGCGGCAAGCACCGAAATCGATACCAGAATGGCGCAGATGAAGAAAACTCTTTTCATTCTTTTCGACCTTTCTTTCAGGGTTAATTGGCTGCGCCTTCAGGAAAGTATTTTTCAAGCAAGCGTTGTGCCAGTTGTGCGGTTTCCGATTGCCGGGAAGCCATTGAATATGCCGAGGTCAAATGACTGAAGGCTTGCTCTTGACTGGATTCCAACAAATACACCTGCCCAAGGTATAAATGGACAGAAGCATTTGAAGGATCCATCTCGAGGGCACGGGTCAGGTATCTTTCAGCACTGAGGGCGTCTTTCAAATCCAGCATTACCCGACCCATCATTTCCAGTGATTGCGGTCTCTCATGATCAAGCTTGAGGTAAACACGTGCCTCGGGAAGGGCTAATGCTCGAACTTTGTAATTATTTTGCAGGCAGAAAGTGATCAATTCCTTTCTCCACACAGGATTATCCGGTTCGGCATTGATAGCCTGCTGAAAATATTTCACCGCCCCTTCGAGATCACCAGTTTGTGCAACGGTGTTCCCCATTTCGATCAACCAGACGTACTCGCCAGGCTGAAGATCGATAATCTCCTGGATGATCTCCATGGCGCGTTCGGGTTTATTTTGCCGCCGCCAATACAAGGCACTGAGCGCTTTGACGCCGATCGAATCAGGGGAAAGTTGGTTGGCCGTTTCCACCGCCTGGAGAGCAGGCTTGCCAAGTTGTTGCAGACTCTCGGCCAGGAAGGCCCATGCATCACCATATTCCGGATCCAAATCCACGGCTTTTTGGAATGCCTGGTTGGCAATTTCCCATTCTCCGATGTTACCGAGCGCGCGACCCGTCATTACCAGCCGGTAGCGCTCGTCGGAATCCTGAAGGCTGGCCAGAGTGTCGAGCAATAAATTCGTCTGTTCTGACAAAGAAGAATCGAGGGATTTCCCCAGGCTTAAATAGGTGACTGCCTCCACAGGATCATAAACCGACTGGAGCAGCCCAAGCCGGTAACAGGCTTGAGAATTGTCCGGAAATTTTGATACCCATTGTCGATAAACAGCGACCTGATCTTCCATAAGGCCGGCAGTTGTCAGTTTATCAGTGATATCTTTGAACAGACTTTCATCCACATTTGGGTCTTTGATCAGAGCAGACCAGATCGATAAAGCCTGATCGTATTTTTGCGTCTGATACCAGGCATCCGCGAGTGATATTTTCCCCTGGGTGGAAAGCTCGCCTTTATCCAGCGCAGCCTGCAAAGCGAGGGTTGCATTTTCCAGATCATTATTCTGAAGGTAGAGCAGGCCGGCTTTTTCCAGCAGCCCGCTACGCCAGGGCTGAATCTCGGCTACTCGAGCATAGTTGTGAGCTGCTTCAAGACTGTTTCCTGCCTGTTTCGCACGGTATCCGGCCTGCAAGCTGGATGTGACATCTGCAGGCACTGGCAGCAACTGCATGAGCACAGCCAAAACACAGGGTAATGAAATTCGTGCCAATACGGTAAGCCAATCGACAGGCTGCATGACTCTTGTGTCTTTTCAAAAATCCAATTAATGCCAACTGAAGGGAGGATTACGCTCCATTCCCCTCAGGCGGTTGACTCTTTTTACCGCGGCCCAGTTCCAGTGACCGCTCATAAGCAGCCCAGATGGCGCGGGAAATTGCAGTACGGAAACCGGCTTTCTCGAGATAATACATGGCTGCCGCGGTGGTTCCACCAGGTGATGTGACTTCGTTACGCAGCTCAGCGGGATGAGCTTTCTTCTTGTCATAATATTCCACCGAGCCACGCATGGTCTGGATCACCAGTTTTTCAGCAATATTGCGCTGAAAACCCATGTGGACGCCGGCATCGATCATGGCTTCCATGAACAGGAAAGCATAGGCAGGGCCGGTTCCAGAAAGAGCGGTTGCCATATCCAGGTAGAATTCATCCTCCATAAAAATATCCGGGCCAAGAGAAGACAGGATTTCATGTGCCAGTTCTTTTTGGGGGTCACTGACGGCCGGAGAAGCAGTCCAAACGGAGATTCCCTGCCCGATTTGGGCCGGGGTGTTGGGCATCACACGAATGACGCTGGCATGTGCCAGACCATCGCTGAGCAAATTGGTTGGGGCACCGGCAACGATGGAAAGAATGAGTGTATTTCCATTCACTTTTCCGTGCAGATCAGCCATTACTTTATCAAGGTGCTGCGGTTTCACAGCGAGGATGACTACATCCGCCGTCTGTATTGCCTCAACATTCTTCCCGACTGTCAAAATGCCATACTTGTCTTCCAATGCCTGCCTTCGCTCTTTCAGTGGATCGCTGGCAGTGATTTGTTTGGCATCGGCAAGATGGTTTCTCAACAGACCTGCAATAAACGCTTCTCCCATCACTCCCGAACCAATTAGTGCGATTTTCATATTTCCATCCAATAATTATTTAAAGTTTTGCGAACCAACGCGCATAAATTGCTGTGCTCAACAGGCGTCCTGCGCTTTCCTCCTCAAGCACGAGTTCACCTGATTCTGTCATCCCTTTCCAGGACTGCATCATTTCTGAAATAGCATTATACAATGTAATTGATGAGGCTTTCACCGCATAGGCGGTGATAATGATAAACAATGGGCTGCCGGTCAAGATTTGTTTGCAGGATGACAACAAGGAGGAGATGAGATCATAGAACTCCCACACTTCCCCCTGCGGGCCTCGACCGAATTTGGGCGGATCCAGGATGATGGCATCGTATCGGGAATCGCGCCTGACTTCCCGTTTTACGAATTTCAGGGCATCATCCTTGATCCAGCGGATGGGTTTTTCATCCAGCCCGGAAGCCGATTGATTCTCGCGACCCCATTGAATCGCCCGCGGGGCAGCATCCAGATGAGTCACCTGGGCGCCTGCCCTGGCAGCCGCCAGACTTGCCAGGCCGGTGTAACCAAACAAATTCAATACTTTGATGGGACGTCCTGCCTGTCTGATCTGCTGATCCAACCAGTCCCAATGTGATGCCTGTTCCGGGAATACTCCCACATGTCGTGAAGCGCTGGGTTGGACCCAAAATTTAATCCCTTTATATTCCATCATCCAACGGGCAGGCAGTTGAGTAAGTATTTTCCAATGACCTCCGTGTGTCTCTGAACCGGGTTCAAAAACAGCCGAGGCGCGGTTCCAATCATTTTTGGATAATGCCGGAGACCAAAAAGCCTCAGGTTCAGGGCGGATCAAAGTGTACTGGCCAAACCGCTCCAGCTTTTGCCCATTCCCGCTGTCCAGCAAGGCATAATCCCGCCAGCCTTCCGCTGCACAAAGGGTGACATTGACAGGTTTGTGACCAGAAGAGGATGTCATGTTAACCATTCCGGATGATTTTCAGGCAATAAAACATAGGGTATATTTTACAGGCATTCGAATGTTTATACATAATGGACTTAAAACACAATTATAATGGTTGGGTTGATATACATCCAAACAAAAAACGGAAAGGGAATGAGTATGAAATATAACTTCGACGAATTGATCGACCGGCGAAACACTGGCTGTGAAAAGTGGAGCCATTTTGATGAAGATGTACTGCCCATGTGGGTAGCAGATATGGATTTTCCTTCTCCGGAACCGATCATACAGGCATTGAAACAACGCATTGACCACCGCATTTTGGGTTACCCCTGTGATTCAACAGAAATCAAAGACGCAATCGTCAACTGGCTGGAGCATAGGCATAACTGGAAAGTACAGCCGGATGATCTGATGCTGATCCCGGGTGTCATCAGCGGGTTCAATCTGGTCAGCCATGCAGTCACCCAACCGGGAGATGCAGTACTCTTGCAGACGCCGGCTTATCCTCCCTTTTTCAGTGTGTCAAAAAATGCGAATCTATTCCAGCAAGAATCGGCTCTTAAGAAGGCCAAAAATGGCTCTTACGAGATTGATTTTGATGATTTGGAAAACAGTATTCGTGACAATACGCGTGTCTTTATGCTTTGCAACCCCCATAATCCAACCGGGCGCGTTTTCCGAAGGGACGAGTTGGAAAAAATCGCACAGATTTGCCTCAGAAATAATGTACTGATCTGTTCTGATGAGATCCACCACGACCTGGTTTACCGGGGCAGTAAACATATTCCAATCGCCTCGCTGGCCCCCGAGGTATCCAAAAATACCGTCACCCTGTTGGCTCCCAGCAAGACGTTCAATATTGCCGGTTTGACATCCTCTGTTCTGGTTTGCACCGACCCTGATTTGAGAAAACAAATCGACGAGTCCAGACAGGGATTGTTGGGATGGGTTAATATTTTAGGTCAAACTGCAACACTTGCAGCCTACCGTGATTGTGCAGGATGGCTGGACGAAATGCTGGTCTACCTCGAAGATAACCGCGACCTCGTTGACAAGACCGTGAAAACTGAAATGCCGGGCGTCACCATGAGTAAACCGGAGGGCACCTATCTTGCCTGGCTGGACTGCCGAAATGCCCATCTGGGTGAATCCCCCTATCAATTCTTCCTGGATAAAGCCCGCGTAGGTTTAAATGATGGCTCCCTCTTTGGAAAAGAGGGAGAGGGATTTGTCCGCCTGAATTTCGGCTGCCCGCGCAGCCTCCTGATCGAAGGACTTAACCGGATGAAAATGGCTCTCAAACAAAAAGAGGAGGCCCGGCCCGCCTGAATTTTATGAACACCGAGCAATACCTCAACGACGAACCTGCCCGCCAACCTCGCCGGAAGTCCTGTTTTCTTACCGGTGGTTTTGGCGCGTTGTTGCTTCTGGTGACAATCGCAATTCTCCTAAAATTAGCTGGCGCTGTACTCGTAACGGCCGACCCCATACAGCACAGCGATGCAGCCGTTGTACTCAGCGGCGGTGACAATACCCGGATTGATGAAGCGGTCCTGCTTTATCAGGAAAAGTACATGGATTACATCATCCTGACCGAAACAGAAGTTCCCCACCCCGAGTTGGGGGCGGAATATTCCACCTTGATGAGATACATCACGATGGAAAAGGGGATACCGGGCCGTCAGGTGATCATTACAAAACAACAGGCGCAAAGCACGTATGAAGAAGCAGAGGCGGTGCTCAAGTTGATGAAACAGCGCGGCATGGATTCGTTAATCGTGATCACCGACCCCTATCATACATTCCGCACCCGCCTGATATTCCACGATGTCTTCAAGGATGAAGGAATATCTTTTTCGGTTCATCCGGTGCGAAACCACTGGTATACCTCTTCAACCTGGTGGATGCATAAAGAAGGCTGGAGAATTACTTTTCAGGAATATATCAAGCTGTTTGGTTATCTGGCAGGACAAAGATAAGAAAAGGAGGCTGTCCCATCAGGCCAGCCTCTTCTGTCTGTGATTGTGTACTTCTCTTCCTGTGATGGCCTGAGCTGCTATTCTTTGCTGACATCCTTGGTGGCATATTTGCCATCATCTTTGATGACAACATCCGCTGCCTGCAAGCCTTTTGGACCCTCTTCGATCGAGAATTCTACCGACTGATCCTGTACCAACCGGCGATACCCTTCCATGTTAATCGCCGAAAAATGCACAAAAACATCTTCTCCATCCTCGCGGCCAATGAAGCCATAGCCTTTTGCGGCATTGAACCACTTGACGGTTCCAACATAACGTTCTGACATTTTTTATCTCCACTATTATTGAATATCTTGCGGGAGCCCGGCCCGTTATAAACAAAATGTGCAGGAATTATCCCCACACATTTTTCCGGCTCGTCACCCAGATAGGTTATCACCACTTAAAGTGACTGTCAAGGACGATTTGGGTAAGTTAAGTATGATTTTCTAATCCCTCTGTGGGCTGCGGAATAAATGTTGTAAATTGTTTTTTCGCCCGCCCCTCTCTGCGAGGTAATGAGGGATTTCTTTCACAAGGAAAATTATCTTACCCGGCCGAGATTTTACCAAGGCTAATTGGGAACCAGATCGGCGAGAAGAATCCAGCCGATGACAGTACCGTTCTGGCCGTTATACTCAACCAGCACGCATTCACGACTGAAATTATCAAAACGCCGGTCATCCGGCAGGAAGCGAACTGTGGAATTCTCCGGGATTTTGCCGATGGCCTCGAAGGTTTCATAACAACCGCTGCGGGCAAATACCGAGCGAGCAGTCAACCCGCTGATAGGCGTAGGTGTCAGTGTGGGTGTGGCAGTCGATGTAGGAGTCATCGTCGGCGTGGCAGTGAGGGTGGCTGTAGCTGTTGGCGTGGCAGTATTGGTTGCTGTTGCGGTAGCAGTCGGGGTCAGCCCTTTGACATAATCGGCTACCTTGCCACCCCCCCACATGGCCAGCAACACCAGGATGGCTATGATGAGAATGACAACAAGTACCCGGCCGCCGGCCTTGGCCGTATGATAGCTGGCCAGGCAGCGATTCAGCTCAACCACGCGCGGGTCATTGGGGAAACGCCGTCTTACTTCTTCACTCAGGCGCGATGCGCCAACAGGCAAGCCTTTCGTCCGTTTGCAGGTATCCAATGCCTGTACCAGTTCATCTTCCAGTTTGACCAGTTCGCGGGATAATCCTTCAATCGAATTCTGAAGATCATCCAAAACATCATCACTGCTTTCGAGAGTTCGAACCTGGTCAATATATTGGCGTGCCTGGCGCGTTAAATTTTGGGCCGACTCGAGGGTCTGTGAACGCTCAGCCTGGTTTTTATTGGCTTTGGCCTGTTCTTTTAGCGGCCCGGTGATACGCGGGATGACCATGTCAAGCCGGGAGCGCAGCCTCTGCAAGGCAATGTTTTCTCCATAATCACCGATCAGGATATCCAGGTCATTCTTGGCTTGTTGAACCGAGCGGACATCGGGTGTGGAAGCAAACAGGGCATCATTGATTGTGCGGATGGTTTCCCGGGTTTTTCGCAGCTCCTGAGCCTTATCCTTATACTTCGGCAGTCCTGTGGCCTGCCCGGCCGTTTCGACCCGGTCGATGCCTTCTTCCAGCCTGCCACTCTGAAACAACTTGATCCCTTCATGGTAGACACTTTCCGCATCGATATTCTGCTGTAATTTTTGCTCAAAATCCTGACCCTCCTGCCAGCGTTGAATTCCAAGCTCGCGCAGGATGGATTGAGCCTTGCCAAGCAAAGCCTGGGCATCGCCATAACGCCCCACCCGGGCCGCCGATTGGGCTTTGCCGTAGGCTGATGCCGCTTCAGGCGGAAGCGCAACGGCAGGGATATACCCCGTTCGCAAATACTCATCCGATTCCGAGCGATGCTGCTGGGCACGATCCCAATCCGGTTCAATTTGCAACACCTGGTCGTACAATCGCATCGATTCGGCGTAACGGCCGCCATAAAACATCTTTTCGGCGTCTTCCATGATCTGTTCAGCTTTGGCGTTATGCCGTCTTTTTTCGGGAGGGGCATCCTCCTCTGCAGGCGAGGGGATAACAGAAGATCTTTCCGGTGTCTCCCATCCCGCCGTCTGTGGCAGGGTTGAATCTGCAAAGCCTGATTGTGTCTCGAGCTGCTTAATTTTTCGCTTCAGGTCGCGATGAATGTTTTGCAGTTGTTCCTGTTGTTCAGGAGAAAGGGTATGAAATTCGTCCCCATGCAGCAGCTCATCCACATCCACCAGCATCTGGCTCAGTTCCAGGGCGGATGGAGAAGAACTGCTAAGCATTCGATTTGCCTTGTTTTCCAACGAATCCAGATTGATCATTCGTATTTTCCTTCCATTTACTTGCCTGGCCTATAACCAGCCAGCTCAGGGGGTCTCATGGTATACCTGCAGCAAATCCTGTTTGAGATGTTTCGCATGTGTATACCCCCCCGCCAGGGTTTTTTCAATTATCCTCTTGATTCGATCGCTAAGCCGTTGATCATCAAACGACCAGGATACCGAATAACTGTGAGATGCCTGTTCGATCTCATCCGGCCGGGTGGGCCCGGCTGGTAATGCACCCGGTGCAGGTCTTCCGGTAAGGATATGATGCAGAGCCCGTGCGCCAAATTGAACCAGATCAAATTGGGTTTCGGCTTCTGTCAACGGTCTGTCCGATAATTTTGCCACATTCCAATCGATCATAAAAACACCGTTGTAAACCTGCTGCCAGTAATAATGCAATATTTTGTGATCACGGTAAACGATGTGATTGGCATGCGCTTTGGCAAGGATATCACAAATTTGTATCGCAATCAGCAAACCCAGTTTCACCGGCATCAAATTGCCCTGGTTATGCCCCGAATCACACAGTATCAGCAGATTCGCTTCATAATTCTTTTTTTCCATGGCAAGATACGGCAGCCAGTTTTCATGTGAAAAGCGGGGTAAATTGGCAATGAATTCTTCAGAATTTTCCCATCCATATCGCAGCAACTGGCCGGTCAATTTTTCCGGTTCCAGTAATACCTGGTCAGGAGCCTGCCCTTCCGGCTCCGGTTTAATAAATCCAAATTCAAACAAGGGTGTGATACCCGGGAGCTGCTGCATGATCTTCAATATGCGAACTTCTTCGCTGAATAGAGGCAAGGCATATTCCACCTGGTTCGGTCTCATCACCTTGATGGCACGCTGCTTCAGTTGATCATCACCCATTCTGACAAAGCCCTGAAATACCCGCGCCGATGAGCCCTGGGCTTCAGGCTTCCACAAGTCGAGGGGTTCACACAGGATCATATCTCCATCTTCGCCCAGCGCAGCTTCCTTGAAACCATGGAAAAACTGGTCAGCAAGGTGATTCTTTGGCTTTCGTTCCAGGCTGAGGGAAGAGGATTTTCCGCCGTTATTCCGTTCGCTCCCAACCGGTTGTTGAGGATTGGCCATAGGCAGGGCAATGTGGTCGCGCAGCCAGCTCAGCTCACGGCACGTCTCCAAATATTCACGGGCGGCTTGTGCAGCGCTGTTTCCCTGCCGGAGTGATTTGAGGACAGCCAGGATCCGATCCAGCCACCCGGCCGGGCCAATCCGGCTGCGATATTCACGAGCGATGACTTCATTGCGGGTGGCATATTCAAGCGCATTTTCAGACCCAACGGGCCCTGCGCTCAGGGCATCCAGCCATTGATCGATGCCTTCGAGCATTTCAATACCATGCAGAACACGCAGCCTTTCAGGATCCCATAACAGAAGACGACGCAATGCACGTTTCATCACCTCGAATTCTTTCCGCTCCCAGGCGTCCAGGATAATATTAACCTGGGCAACAGGCTGGTACACATTCCGCTCCATGGAACGTCCGGCCGCCGGATATACAACCCCGATATCCTGCGCAAGGGTGAGCAGATCGCGATATTCCAGCCCAGAAAAAGGCGGAACCGGTTCAGACTGTTTCCAACGCGGGATGATTTCATTGCGAAGTTTGTTCAGCCAGATCTGCATTAAACGATTTTTCTCATTCGCTCCGACAAACCCGTTTGTCTCGCCGAATAGATCTGTATCCAGATTTTCAGATGTCTCTCTGGAAGGCTTGAGACAATCCTCAAGCATGCGCGCAAAATGCGTTATCGCTTCCAGTGGTGTGGGAGAATCGGGATCAATTTCCAGTTGCATGACCCGCAGCATTCTGCTGACTTCGGGATACCAAACCGGAAGAGCCGATGATTTTGTCTCACGCATCAAAAGCCACAGGATATCGGTCCAATTGTTTTGAAATGCTTCTTCTATCGCATGAAGGAAGACAGTCTGATTCTCATCCGAATAAGACATGCCGATGCTGCTGAGGGAATAAAGGAGCCGCCATACGGTACTGTCACCACCCGGCAGGTTTTGGGCTTGCTCTGCCAGCCAGTGAAATTCGACCATTTTCCCGCTTCCGGCCAGCTCTCTTCCCAGGCGGCTGAATAATTCGAGTGCAGCATCATAATCAGGATATTCGCCATAATTCAGCAGTTTGGCCTGAATTTTTTGCAGGTCGTGGATTTGACCGATCCGCGGATGATCACCTTGCAGCAAACCTTTTTCCTTGACCCGGATTTGACCAAGAGGTTCCTCACAGGATATCAGGCGTTCTTCAACCTTTTGGCGGATTTTTTGAATTTCAGGGATGGCATTGGCAGCGTTTACCTTGTCCGGCCAATCCAACTGCTTGAACAAACCCGGCTGGGAACGTTTAAGAAATTTTCCCATGCCATCCAGCATTTGCATGTAATCATCAGATGCGGTGAACAACCGGTCGCGGGTGGTGCCGTCCATCTCCAGGAATTGGGCATTCCCCCAGTCGATGATCATACATTGGCTGGTCTCCGGATCCCAGAAGATGTGATCCGGTTTAACGTCATTCCACAATATCCCGCCTTTCTCAACTCCATCCAGTTCCACCGGATAATGGTGAATTTCTTCAAACAAGGTCACCACGGCATCGAGACAGCGCAGGAAAATATATTCCGGCTGTTTCTTCATCTCGATCAGACTGGCCAGGAAATGGCTTTCCCGCCGTGAAAAGACACCTTTTTTTTCGAGCAGTTCTTTGGCTTGCATGTTTGGCAGACGGCTCAGTAACTCCAGATCAAAACCACCCGCTTTTTCAATGATAATAAAGAAATCTGCCGAATTTTCATATTCGGTTTTGGCGATGTCGAGCAGTTTGGGAACGGTCAAAGTTCCGGCTTGCAGCTTTATCCGGAAGCCCTTCAAGCTGGCCAGAATCCTGCCTTCAGACTGGATCTGGTTCGACTGGCGCAGAATATCGGCCTGGAATGCAGAGCGGCGCGGGCGTTTAAGGATAGCTCTCTGCCCGTCGGTGACGGAACGGACAATGTAGACCTCGCCCGCATCGCCTTCACCCAGCTTGCTCGCGAGACTCCAGGCAGTCGTCTGACCCGTCACAACGTTCCGGTCATCCACGGCAGAATCCTGTATTGATTTTTTTCAACAGGAATATAAATTCCTGAATTTGTGTATATATTTCAAAAACCATTTGTTGGGTTCAATTATAAGGGAAAATTGTGAATGTCAACCCACGGGTTATCGACGGCAAGTCGATGATGGAGGAATATTTTAATCGGTAAGTAGTAAAACGACGATATAATTTCGACAGGCCTGCTACTGGTCACCTGCTTTCTTGTCCATGCCCACAACAGCCTTGTGGTAATTCAATTCCTTCTGTTTTCGTTCAAGTGCTGCCTGATAAGGCTGTAAGCTTTCCTTCAATTTCATGTTTTGCTCAAGAAACTCTTTGGACTGCTGCCTGACTGCAACCGTGCTCATAATAAAGACTAGTATGCCGGTGATCAAAAAAACCATCCAGATGATCACCTCGTATTGGAACCAGGCCCAGAGACTGGCGAGTGTAAACAGCGCGCTGATAACAAGCAGAATCACATAAAAGATATTCTTCTTGTATCCTTCCCGGCTGGTTGTTTCCTGAATAATCTCGCTTAGGTTAGTGATCTCCTGCTCAAGTTTTTTGATCGCCAGTTCGGAGGCGGTTTTATCAACGAGTTGTTCGGTGCCGCAATGCCCGCACACAAAACGATCAACATCATTTGGCATCTGCAATTTTTCGCCACAGTTTGGGCAGGTCAGAGAAACAAAATCGGTCATAAGTTCTCCCCTGGTAATGATTTTTGTACCTTAATCTAAACAGGTCAAGCTGTTGGGTATCGTACTCCCGTTTTTAACGTTTTGCAGTTTGGAACTTGCCCGACAGGGGGCATCTGTACTGATGAATCCGCAAAAAGCTGCTCAATGGTAAGGATCTGCATCCTGGGATATTGCTTATTCTACAAATTGGTCAGATAAAAGTTGGCTTTGGCAACTTCAGCAATCATATTGTGGCATTGAAAGATTATCACCGTAGTAGAGGGTGCTGGATTGCATGAGCTTTCCTTGTTGGTTAAACTGGTTGTAAGGATATTATACAGATAAATACGAGAAACACTCGCGTAGCATTGGTTAAATGTCCACATTGAACACCTTGAAGATCGCCATGAGGATAGCATTTCAAAATGAACAATGTGGTAATCACCCACCATTATGGGCCAAGGTAAGTCCAATCGCCACATTCAGAATCTAACCTGACAGAAAATGCACTAGATGTGACATACATCGTTATTCCTGCAATTCCAAAGTGATTGTCGATAATGTCTCCTGTCCTGGTATTGATCTCCCAATAACAATCGTCACCTGTACCCAGCGATCGCCATAAACCGGGTGCTATCTCCGAATTCACAAGATAAAAGCCCGGTATTTTGTCGGCCATTGTCGGATCTTTCGTGTTGGTAGGCACCGTCGTTGCAGTTGGTATGAGTGTTTCGGTAGGAGTATATATCGGTGTAGCAGTAGATGTAACAGTGACGATGACTATACGTGGAGTTAGGGTCGAATATGGTGTATAAGTTGGATAAGCTGTCATTGTCGGAAATGGCGTATAGGTTGGATAAGAAGTCAATGTGGCATATGCAGTTTGGGTTGGTATAGCGTTTAATGTGGCAACCAAAGGTGTCGCAATTTGCTCCGGTGAAGGAGAACACGCCGCAGAAAACACGGACAAAAACAAGAGCAAAGATATAAAACGGATTGGATTGTTCATGGTTTTTCCTTTTTCGTTCTAAATAATTCCTCCGCACACTCAATAGATCAATTACTTGTGTATCACTTCATAACAAATTATCCACTCGTGGGACAAAAACGCAAACCAAATAGCCGTCCAAATTGATCATTCCTTGACTCTAAATGCAATAATCTACAGAAAATTCATTGTACAATTATCTTGATTTTGGATTTATGAATATGGTTTCCTTTTCAAACTCCAAACATCCAGAAGGTGGCACAAGATGAATCAATCAGTTCCTGCCATCCGCATCAACAATCTCAAGAAAAATTACGGCCGCGTTCAGGCCCTGCGCGGGGTCAACCAGGAGGTCAGGCAGGGCGAGATCTTCGGCTTTCTGGGCCCGAACGGGGCAGGCAAAACCACCACCATCCGCTGCATGCCCAATCTCATCCGCCCCAATGGCGGAAGCATCGAAATCCTGGGCCAGAACCCGCAAAAATCCCCCGCCGGACTACGGCCGCCAGATCGGTTATTTGCCGGGCGAGCTGGATCCGGAAGGCAACCTGATCGTCAAAGGGCAACAAGCAGAAGGTAGGTGTGGCGCAGGCCATGATGGGCAAACCGGAGTTGATGCTGCTGGACGAACCCACCAGCGGGTTGGATCCATTGATGCAGCAGGAGGTGTACAAGCTGATCCTCGAGGCTCAGGCACAGGGGACGACCATATGCTGCTGCCATCCACCAAAGTGGCGAGCAGTCTGGCCGGGATCATTTTGGTTGCAAACTATTTGCTAACCGGGCTCAGCAATATCAATCCGGATTTGAAAAATATCTACAAATTAACTCCCTTGAATTATTACCAGGGCGGTATGGCTGTGGGCGGCCTAAACTGGGGCTGGTTCCTGGGGCTGTTGGTGGCAAGCTTGCTACTGGCAGTCATTGCATGGCAACTGTTTCTGCGGCGCGACATCCGCGTGGGCGGTGAGCGAAGTTGGCGTTTTTCAGCCACCCAGATGTTGCGAAAGTGAGTCATGGAAAAAGATTACCCTGGCTTCCCGATCCGTACCGGATCATGTTGAAGTTCTGGCATTTCTTTCTGAGCACGGCGAAATGGTAGGTGCAGATTGTTTTGGCAGGTCAATCTGAGTCGCCGGTAACTCAAACACAAACTCTCTGGCTGAGTCTCGCGATTGCT
>JAJFTV010000185.1 GCA_021372725.1 Chloroflexota bacterium
ATCCAGCCGCACAGGTTCCGATACGCCAGTCAGGATGCCTTTTTCTTTCCTGTCATGGGTAGGCTCGCTGACGATTTCTTCGATCATGCTGTCCCATGCACCGCACTGTGGGCAGCGTCCCATCTGGCGGGGAGAGGTACGTCCGCATTCCTGACAAATGTACTGGGTATGTGTCTTTGGCATGGCCTTGTCCTTCCGCTCAGGTAATTATAACGGGAATGGTTGGCTGCGGAAATGTACTCCTGGGCGGATCCTTCTGGGTCTCTCAACCCATCAGGATGACAAAATGGGGTAGGAATTTTCCCACCGTTGTCACGCTGAACGCAGTGAAGCGTCCGCCCGAGAGCCTGCACCACAATTAACTCAATACGGAAATAGTATTTGGACCTATCGGTGCAGATAAAGAATGATGCGAGGATTTGCCCTTGGGCGGATCCTTCTGGGTCGTTCGACCCATCAGGATGACAAAGAAGGACAACAAGTGCATATATGGCGTATTACGAAAATATACCCCTGGGTGGATCTCTGCAAGCTTGGGATGACAACAAGACTGGGTAAAACCGATTTTGTCACACTAAGCGATAGCAAAGTGTCCGCCCAAGAGCCGGTAAACAATTATCTTGTTATGGAAACAATCCTTTAAGCGGGTCCCTCACGTTGTTCGAGATGAAAAGGACGAGAACCTTCCTTCACGACAGGTTGGTGATGAATAAATCCAGCGCCAGGCTGAAGGACATTTCGGTGCTCTTGGCAGCAATATCAATTTTCAGCAATTCCCTGTACAACTGTTTCAACCGTTCCAGGCTAAATCTTTTGGCCTGACCCTGTAATTTTCTGGCAACAAAAGGCTGTACCTTCAATGATTGCTGGATTTTGTCCACGCCACCCCCATCATCCAACAATGCCCGCGTCTGGATCAACAGCCGAAACTGCCGGACGACCATCGGGAAGATACTCTGCTCATCCTGCTCCTCCAGCAAATGATGCAGCAATTCCAGTGATTTCCCCGGATTTCGCTCGGCCATTGAATCGACCAGATCAAAAATGCTGGCTTCCGCCCTGAATGCAGTCAATTCCTGGACATCCTTAACGGAAACCGGGCGTTGATCGTTCACATAGGTGAGCAGTTTGGCGATTTCCTGGGCAGCAATACGGGTGTTATTTTCCACCAGACCGGCCAATTCATGGGCTGCATCGGTATCGAATTTGCCACCCATCTCAATCGCATGCGCCTTGATCCAGTTTGGCATTGCACCGGTTTGCGGCAAGGGAAAAGCCTTCATGTATGCACGAGGTTTGTTCTGCGCGCACCATACGCTCAACCAATGCCTGTCAGTCAATGTCTCCCACTGCACGGAGCCCTGTTTGAATTTCTGCTGGTCCTGAATGATCAACACCAGAGCCGTGCTGTCCGGCAGATTCTCCAGCATCGCACAGAACCGCTTTTGGGTATTCCTGTCATTCAAACGGGCGAGAGGGTGCATCACAACCACCAGACGGCGCTCAGCCAAAAACGGCATGGTGGCAGCCGCATTCATTAGATCATTTTCCATCGCAGAGGCGCCATCCAGCCGGGTGGTGTTCATATCCGCTGTGGCGGGGTCACCCAATTGCTCAAAGAGCCTGGCGACCGCCTGGTTGACGGCAAGCTCATCATCACCGTGAAAAATGTATACGACTGGTTTTTCTTCCAAATTGACCTTTCAGTCATTAAAAGTGGTGGAGTGGCCCAATCCAAATCGAGCAGGTTAATTATAAATCAATGGAAACTCGCCCATTCTCCTCCCATCGCTTCGCGATATTCTGCCTCCAGGCCTGCCAGCCGCTGCGGGCGATCCTTCACAAAACGTTCGATCCCCGTTAGCAACCATTCAGGCGACAGGTGAGCTTCTTCCAGTACTTCCTCCAACGAGCCGCCGGTGCGCCAGCGATTGTCATAATCGGCGCTGATGGCATATTCCTCGGCCGTCTTGTTGAACAGCCATTCGTGCATCAGCCAGCGTGCCTGTGTGGTGATGACGGTGGAGTCCGCTCTGTCGGCAGGGGTGATGACGCTGTCGCGGTATTCCTTCGGCTGCAGTGCAAACAGCTCAGGGCTGGTGGTACAAACGATCTTGACATTCAAACCCTTCTCATCCAGCGCAGGCAGGGTTTTGAGGATGTTCGCCATGGCACTGGTGCCCTGCACAAACAATGTGCCACCGCGTGGTTGTCCCGGACGGTAATTCCGCACGATATAGGCGCCTTTTGCAGCCTCGAAATACGAAGCCATTCCCAGCGCCTGCCGGTCGGGGATTTCAATGCTTGGGCGGGTCAGGTGCAGCGCAATAATCGGCACCGGCTGGCTCAGCGCTGCACCCAGCATGACGGGAACTTCATTGTATTCCCAGGGGTGAAGGTTGATGATCTGACCGCGCGGGAAGAGTTGGGTGACACCAGGCGAGAAAATGCCAAAATGGGTACGGCTGTCTTCCGCCGTTTCAGGGCCGGAATGTCCTGCTATCCACAATACCTTCCCCAGCTTCCATTGGCAATCCTGGGCAAGCTGGCTGAACAGCCGGAACATACCATATTTCAGATAAGAAAATGAGCCGTAAGTCGAGCACGCGCCCCAGAAGCCTGCAAAGGTTTTTTCGGGTTCGACAGAAAAGTTTACACTGGCCAAGCCGGCCATCAGGCCGGAGTTTGCCATTTCGGTGATCTCTGTGGGAAGCAGCACTCCCTGTGCTGAACCCTTGCGTTCGTACCAACCAAAGCCGGGGAAATCCCCGTAAGGCATTCCAAATCCGTGTACGTTGGTCGATTCACACAGATCAGCCGAGCAGGCGATGAACAACGGGCGGCCGTATTCCTTGCCGCCCAAGGCATTCACCCATGAACCCCATTTTGCCAGGCCGGCCCGGTTGGGGAGTTTTTCGCCCGGTTTCGCATACAGGTCAGCCGGATAGTTTCGATAATCGAAAATGCGTTGATCGGTTAACGGGTCGGCCCCGCCCAACTGGAAGGACGGGATTTCTTCAGGCACCGAATCACCAAGCTCCACCAGTCTGTTGGCAAGATAATTGACCAGCCCAGGATCTCCTTCCAAAACCTTCATGACAGCCATAAGGTTTTTGCGAAATTGCTGCTGAAGTTCGTCCTGTCCGGTTGGCGCAGGCAGGCCATATCCCTCGAAAACCATATTGTATTTGTCCATGAAGGGCTTTTTTGTCTGCCAGAAAAGATCACTGTTGAGCGGGTGGGGTGAACCGTGAGAAGCACTGTCGTATTTCAGGTAACTGCGCCCTTTGCGGTTCTTCGACCAGATCACTGTGGGCTGTTTTTCGGGGTTTGGATCCATGCATAAATGGGCAAACTGGTCTGACAGAGAGCCCCAATCCTCACCCTGCTCCGTCCCATAGACTCTCCAGCCATGGGCGGAGAACCAGTCTTTTGGACTTCCATAGACAACTGTACTGATGCGGTGATTATCGATGCCGTAATCATTCCAGTCGAGAAGAAAGCAGAGATTATCCAGTGCCAGCCCCCAGGCGGTATTCATGGCTTCATGGTTTGCGCCGGGTGTCAGCCCGCCTTCCCCTTCGAGTGCAAATACGCGTACCCCTTCGGCTCCGGCACGTTTAAGCGCCAACGCTTCGCCCACCGCGGCAGTGCTGCCGTGCCCTGAGGGGCCGGTATTGAACTTAAGGAAAAGTGTTTTCCCTTCCATCTCGGCATGCCCGGAAAGGCCGTCATGATGTCGAAAGGTAAGCAAATCTTCCCAGGTTAGTACCCGATGCGGGTCATCAGACAGCGCATAGCGTGGGTCACCTGTGTTGCGGTAAGCGATACGCATTGCTTCATTGAACAAGGCCAGAGTGCAGTAAACCAGGGGGATGGTGTGACCCGCCGAGAGAATAAACCGGTCGCCAAAACGTTTGCCCGGGTTGCGGATATCCCAGCGCATGGTGCCGCTTAGTAAAAGGGTCAAAAAGAGATGGACTTTGGAATGTGAGCCACCCGGATGCCCGCTCTGGCGGTAATTCAAAATAAGGTCAAGAAGCTGATCAACGAGATCTTTTGTCTTTTCCTAATACGGATATTGTTCCACCGCAGCCATCTGTATTTTTGGAGCTTCAGCCGAAGAAAAAGCGGCCATGATATCTGGTTATTTCCTTTCAAATTGTGATGATGGATATTTCTGCCGGTGACCGGCAGGAGCGCATGCAACAAGCTGCCAGAACTTACCCTGCGATATACCCTATCTCGACCAAAGGAAGTCTCTGTCCATTCGCGCGGCAGAGACTTCCAATATTTATCAGCTTATGAGATGAACCCCTCGAGATCATTATAAGATGCAAAATTCGAAGAAACGCAGCACCTCGAAATAATCATTCGACGTAAATTCGACGATGTTGGGGCCGATCTGTTTGGCTCCCGGATAGAAACCGCAGCGATGAGCATCCATATGGCGTTTGTAACCCATCTCGACATGGAAAGTCTTGGGCATGGCCACGCGGCATTTGGACAGATCGCCTTTCAGGGCATTTTCCACGCCTTCGCGGATCATGTCAGCGGCCAGATCGGGGTGGAGGTTATAAGTCGCGCTGCCTTCGGCCTCTTTCACGGCAACCGTGGTAATACCCGGCAGGAAACTTTTGGCGTGCCTGCACAGAGCAGCATCGCCGGCCAGGAAGGCCACCGGTACACCTTCGTAACCGGATGTATAGGCCGAGATAACGAATTCCGAGGACAGCAGATCATTGATCTTTACATGCATCATGTTACCGGTCATGGTGTGAGCCAGAGGCGAACCATCGGTACCGGCCTGTGAATGATAACCAATCACCAGTGTGGCATCGAAGGTTTTGTCGATTCCGTACATCATGCTGTAGGGGTGTGCAGCCCACGAGCGGATCAACTTCACTTCGCGCGGTAACTTTTTATGAAGCAGGTTGCAGCCCCAACCGTGTGAATCCTTTACGACAATTTCCTTTGCTCCCGCGTTGAGTGCACCCTCACAGGCAGCCTTCACCTCGGCAGTCATCTGTTCGCGCAGTTCAAGGAAATACTGGTTGGTCTGATCGGTTTCCTCCCATTTTGTGGCGCCGGTGATACCCTCAATATCGGCGGTGATAAAGATCTTCATATTTTCTCCTTTTAACAAATTAATTTTGAGATTATCTACCATTGCAAGCCACGGTTAAGGAATGCCTTTCTAAGGCATTCTTCTGCGCCCTGTACTTGCTCAACGGCTTATCATACCGCTTTTCTTTCCAGTGAAACAAGGTAAATCTTAATCGACAAATCAACAGTGATTAATCAACCAGTCTCCCATATTTTTTCAATATTTCCCGTACACGCTCATGCGGCAGGGCATAAACGGTATTGCCGTTGATGCCGGTCATTGTCCTGGCTGCCACCATGGCATTAACAATCGATTCCTCGGTAGCCTGAACGGTGGCAATCAGCAGTGGATCCATTTGATCATTTGCCAACATACACAGATTCTGCGCGCCACTTATACTGGCCGCCCCGGGATTGGCCGTTGAAAACGCAAGAAAGATATCCCCTGAACTGTTCGCCCCAAAACCACCCATTTTGGCGATCCCCATTGGCACACGCCGGGCGATTCGTTTCAGTTGATGCGGAAGCAGCGGTGCATCCGTTGCAACAACGACAATTATCGAGCCGTCCGGGATGATCGCAGGTAAATCATAATGTTCGGGCATCAAATCCGGAATTTCCTTACCGACCGGAACCCCGGCGATGGTCAGGTAGTCACGCGAACCGTAATTCGCCTGTACCAAAACACCCAGGGTAAAAGTATCCTCGCCAATATGGACAATCCTGGATGAGGTGCCTATACCGCCCTTGAACCGGTGACAAATCATACCGGTTCCACCGCCTACACACCCTTCGTCAACCGGGCCGCTTTTTGCGGCATCGAGTGCATTCAGCACATGTTCTCTTTTTACATGAAAACCGTTTATATCGTTCAGAAATCCGTCGAAAGTTTCTGCAGCTACCGGAAGTTGAAATGGAGATTGCCCCAATTGCGGATGTTCTTTTTCCAGCTTTATCAACCATTCCACGGCTGTGTCGCGCACAATGCCCACACTGTGTGTATTGGTGATAAGCACCGGACCGCGCATAAAACCGGATTCTTCCACCCAGGTGGTGCCGGTCATTTCACCATTGCC
>JAJFTV010000189.1 GCA_021372725.1 Chloroflexota bacterium
TAAAAATGCTTGTGAGAGGTCCAAATGAGCAATATTCTTGAGCTTCAAAGCATTCATACTTTCATTGGACAGTTTCACATTTTGCAAGGTGTGGATGTGGTGGTTCCCCAGGGCTCAATTACTGCCTTGTTAGGTAGAAACGGAGCGGGGAAAACAACTACATTGAAATCCATTCTTGGTCTGGCGTCAGTACGCCAGGGGAAGGTGATCTTTGAAGGTCGCGAGGTGCAGGGAATGCCTCCCTATGACGTTGCTGCTCTGGGGATTGGTTTTGTCCCGGAACACCGGGCGGTCTTCCGGGATCTTTCTGTTGAAGAGAATCTCAAGATCGCAGAAAGGAATAAGGGGGACTACCTCCGTAAGCGCGATTTTATTTTTGATCTATTCCCTGACCTGAAGAAATTCTTGTCCATTCCCGGGACCAGGCTCTCGGGTGGGCAGCAGCAGATGCTTGCCATTGCCCGTGCTTTGGTAGCCGATAACCGGATGCTCCTGATCGATGAACCCAGTGAAGGTCTCGCGCCGGTAATCATTGATCACATGATCTCTGTGATCCGCCAGCTATCAAATGACTCTACCGTTGTGCTGGTAGAGCAGAATTTTCTGGTTGCCTGTAAATTAGCGGAATTTTATGTGATTATCGAGGAAGGTCGCTCCGTAAAGAGTGGCAAGATGGAAGACTTGATCACAGACAAAGACACGATCCATAAGTATTTGGGTGCTGCATAGGGAAAAGCGATGAAAATATTCATACGAAAAAACTCCACGTTGCTGATTACTTTCCTGATTGTGATGGCTTTCCTAATCACAGCTTCCCGAGGCATGGGAACCCAGGACTTCTACATAACTTTGTTGCGTGCCTTATCGGCTGGATCAGTGGTTTTCCTTGTTGCAGCTGGTTTCTCTTTGATATTTGGTTTACTTGATGTACTGAATCTTGCCCATGGAACCCTATATATGATCGGGGCTTATATCGGTTGGACAGTTTTTGTACGTCCTGATACCTTTGTAGATCTGATCGGTCCGGTTATCCTGCTGATTACCGGTTTGACATTAACCAATGTCTGGAAAGGTTTGGCCAGTCGAATAAAGGTAAGCCTCACGACAAGACGGTTGATCGCTTGGGGGTTGATTGTGGTGGCAATTGTCCTGGCAGTTTTGATCCTCAAGCGTTACCCAATTGCAATGTGGGATTTGGAAAACTACACCAACGGTCCGGTGACCTATTCCTTTTATGCTGACCAGGATATGAGATTGCCCATGGAGAATCTGGCTTTTGAGAAGATCTCCCCCATCCTCGCAATCGTTGGTTTGTTGCTTTCGAGTGCAATTGCGGGATTTGGCATAGCTATGCTCAGTGGCGATTTTAATCCGAGCACAAAGAAATCCTGGCGGAATTATGTGTTTTATGCCATCCTGGTCGTGGTTGCAGTCTTATCTGTCGTGTTCAATACTCCGCTGACGAATTGGCTGGTAACGATCGATTCCTCCTGGCTGTTTCTGATTGCGATCGTTGTGGCAATCTTGAGCGGAGTTGGAATTGGTGCAACGATGGAGACCACACTCATCCGTCCGTTATATAGCCGACCAATTTATCAATTAATGCTGACAATAGGCTTAAGTTCCATTGGCGTTGAAATCGTACAGGCGATTTGGGGGCGCGCTGCTTTTACCATGCCCAGGCCAGCGTTTGCCAGGGGTACTGGGGAAGGATGCCCGGCTACCAGCTTTGCCTCATGGTGGGAACATAAATGTGCCACGATCCAGTTTTTCGATGGTCGTATCAGGGTCTACGATGAGATCTTGATACCGTTGATTGGAATTATTGTCCTCATAACTGTTTGGATCTTGCTCAAGCGCACCCGCGTGGGAATGATTATCCGAGCAGGAGTCCAGGACAGGCAGATGGTTGAAGCGCTCGGGATTAACGTGCGGCGGGTTTTCACTTTAGTATTTGCACTTGGCGTTGGCTTGGCTACATTCGGCGGGATCCTGGCAGCTCCATCAAACGGTTTAAATACTGGCATGGGTGCAAGCCTTTTAACTTCAGCGTTGATCGCCCTGGCAATTGGCGGTCTGACCAGTTACCCGGGAGCTGCACTTGGCTCATTCCTGGTAGGGCTTGTGCAGCAATTCATCATCAAGTATGGTCAGATTGGTATCAATATTCCCTTCACGGATATCGTTTTTAAACCATCACCTCCCCTTGTGCCTGCCTCAACAGTGCTGCTAATGGTTATAATCCTGCTCTTCCTTCCAGGTGGATTAATGGGTAAAAAGGATTAATTATGAATAAGACTCGACTTTCATTTTTCCGCGAATATCGCTCGATGTGGATATTCTTATTAGTGATGCTGGCATTACCGTTTATCGTTGGTCTTTTTGAGGGATCCTCCCCTGCAGTCGTATGGCAGAATCAGGGTAGTTATTCGAAATTCATCCAGGGATTGGGAATAGAAATATTCATTCTTGCCTTGTTTGCCTTGAGTTATGACCTTCTATTCGGAATCACGGGACTGCTCTCCTTTGGACACGCGATGTTCTTTGCTGTTGCGGCTTACCTGACCGGAATGACATTGAAGTTCACACAGCTTCCTTTTTGGGCGATCATGGGTCTGATATTTTTGGCATCCATTGCTCAAGCATTGCTTTTCAGTCTTGTGTTGCCACGGGTCAAAGGGATTACCTTTGCTCTGGTCACATTGGGAATGGCAACAGTATTCCACATTGTGATCACGTCAACCGATCTAACAAATTGGACCGGATCTGATGTGGGATTGCAGGGGTATACAGTCCCGGAGTTCATTAATCCGGCTTCTGAAAAATTTCGCTTCTATGCCATCGCGCTTATCATCCTGGTCGTAATGTTTATTCTTTATAAAAGTTTTGTGAAATCTCCCACAGGCAGAGTATGTGTCGCGATTCGGGAGAATGAAGACCGGGCAAAGATGCTTGGGTTCAATACCGCCAATTTTAAGATTGTAGCGATGATCATTTCTTCGTTTACGGCTGCTACAGCCGGTACTCTTCATGCGCTTTATCAACCTGCTGTCATTCCCAGTATCGCAGACCTGAGTTTTACCGTGACCGGATTGTTAATTGTCTTGATCGGTGGCGTGGGTACTCTTAGTGGTGCGGTCGTCGGCGCATTTGTTTACAAGTTGTTGGATTTTGGGCTGCGGAGATTTATTGGAGAAGGCGCAAGCTTCATAATTGGAGCGATTTATGTTGTTTTTGTTCTTTTCATTCCCTATGGGATTGTGGGCACGATGCAACTCAAAAAACTGGGTTGGAAGCAATCCTGGATCCAGGGATGGCAGAAAATACTCGGGTTGTTCAAATTAAAATCTGACCATTAACGAGCCAAGACTAAAAAAGCGGCAGGCTGCATTAGCATGACCTGCCGCTTTATTGTGTTAATTGTTGCCACAGAGCGGTAGTTTCGGAAGATGGAGATACGTCCAGCTCGTCATTGAGAGTGTTCACGCAGCGTTGATATACAGAATGAACTGCTGCACGGTTACCCCGGGCAGCATGACAGTGCATGAGTATTTGAAATGCCGGTTCATTGCAGGGATCGATTGAGAGGATCTCATGGCTGATTTTCATTGCCTCGTCCCAGCGATCAGCCTGAAAGTGCAACCTCGCCAGGTGGAGTGCCGCGTTCAAATAGGTTTCATGTAGTTGTTCGCGCATTTCATGGGACCAACCTTCAGCAGTATTCTCACACAGGTAATCCCCGCGGTAAATGGTGAGGGCTTCCTCCAAATCGTCGACGTTTTCTGCGGAAGCAAGAGTGAGGAAATCATCAATATCCAGGTTGATTTGTGCAGCCGGGTTGAGCCCGTAAAGAGATTCACGGTGGGTAATGAAAAAAGGAGATTGCCCAGGTTCGCGGTGGGGTTCCAGGGCACGATTGAGAGCATTCAGAGCGACTTTCAGGTTTTGTGCTGATGCTTCGATGTCAAGCTCTGACCACAACCTGTCAGATAATTGCTCACGGGTAAACCATTTTCC
>JAJFTV010000190.1 GCA_021372725.1 Chloroflexota bacterium
CCCACCGACCGTTTTACCTATTGGCCGGTGCGTGTCGCCCAGGGCGGCGAGGTACTTGCACCGGACAGCCCGGATTATAAATGTCAGGTAATCGACGTTCGCGACCTGGCAGAGTGGAACATCCGCATGATCGAAGCAGGCAAGACAGGCATTTATAATGGCACGGGCCCTCAACAACCTTTCAAGCTGGGTGATTTTCTGTCGACCTGCAAGACGGTGAGCGGCAGCGATGCACAATTCACCTATGTCCCGGACGATTTTCTATTAGAACATGAGGTCGTTCCCTGGATGGAGCTGCCTATGTGGATACCGGCAGGCTTTCCGGAGGAAGGGCAGGGATTGATGCAGGTGAACGTTTCCAAGGCGGTCAAAGACGGGCTGACGTACCGGCCGATGGCTGAGACAGTGCGCGATACACTGGCGTTCGCCAACAGCCGCCCGGCTGACCATGCTTGGCAGGCCGGCCTCTCTGCAGATAAAGAAGCCGGGGTTCTTAATGCCTGGCACGAGAAGAAGCATTGATCTGCCACATCACTACCCGCCAGGCATGGGAAACAGCCGTTACAGAAAGGAAATATAACCGGGAAAAATCACCCGGATATATTCCTCCTTCTTTGAGTTTGGAGGGATTTATTCACTGCTCCTACCCCGAACAATTGATCGATACGGCTCGCCGGTATTTCAGGGGACAGTCTGGTCTGGTTGTTCTGTGGATCGATCCGGCTCGTTTGACTGCTGAATTGCGCGTAGAAGAAGCTGCGACGCACAGCGGCAGTTTTCCGCATATCTACGGCCCCCTTAACCTGGAAGCCGTAGTGAAGGTGACAGAATATAATCCAGACCAGAGGAATGACCAACATCGAAGAAAACCATCCACCGCAGCGTAAAATTTTGAAGCAAAATACCCTTCCAAGGGGTATTCTGTCGCAAGTGGTTCTGCTGACTGTTGTCCGGACAACCTTCAACACCGCCAACCGGATGGTCTACCCGTTCCTGGCGGTGTTTGCACGCGGGCTGGGTGTGGATCTGGCCGGCATTTCGTGGGTCATGTCGGCCCGCTCTTTTACAGCCGTTTGCACCCCATTCCTGGCTCCATCGATTGAACGGCGCGGCCGTAAATTTGGCATGCTGATGGCTGTGGCTCTCTTTACGCTGGCCAATACTGCATTATTCCTTTTTCCAACCTACGCGGTATTTTTTGTCAGCCAGTGTATCAGCTATCTCAGCCTTTATCTCATGTATTCGACCGTTCACGCCTATGTGGGTGATCAGGTTCCCTATGCGGTCCGAGGGCGGATTGCCGCGATTTTCGAATTCTCGTGGTCGCTCAGCTTTATGGTGGGTGTGCCGTTAATGGGCTTGTTGATCAGCGGTTCAAGCTGGCGTTCACCGTTTCCGGTATTTGCAGGGATTGGTTTGCTGGCGTTTCTGCTGATCATGCGCCTTATTCCCAACCCAAAGCCTGGCAGCAGTCAGCAGATTAATCTGCTGGAAGGTTTTCGGACTATTTTAAACAGCCGCACAGCCGTGACCGGGCTGCTCTTTAGTCTGCTTTTTCATCTTGGCAATGAGACCATCAACCTCGTTTTCGGTGTCTGGCTGGAAGACAGCTTTGGTTTCAAAATCGCCGCCCTGGGTGCAGCAGCTCTCGTGATCGGGGTTGCCGATTTCCTGGGGGAATCGCTCAGTGCAGTTTTTGTGGACAAGCTGGGCAAGAAACGCTCGGTAGCCATCGGTATAACGGTCAACCTCATCAGCCTGGTTCTGCTGTTCCTGGCAGGGCATACCCTGTGGAGCGCGATGGCCAGCCTGTTTTTGCTCTTTTTGTCCTTTGAATTTGTGGTGGTCAGTTTCCTGCCGGTCATGTCTGAGGTGCTGCCCAACGCGCGGGCCACGTTGCTCTCGTATGATGTGGCAGCTCATGCAGCCGGGCGGGGGTTTGGAGCGATCATCGCCTCATCGTTGTATGCACTCGGTTTTTCCATCAATATAGCAGCTTCCGCTGTGATTGCTGTATGTGCCTTAGTGCTGCTTAGTAAGATGGACACCCCTGCAGAAAAGGGTGTGGTTGTAAAACCCATTTAGAGGCAGAGTGCAGTACTCTGCAAAGCCACGGCTCGTCGGAAAAACCACGCGTGATTGTCATCCCGAGCTTGCAAAGGATCCGCCCAAGAGATAATTTCACACCCTCTCAGCATGACAACGAAAGCGATGCGTTCCTGAAACAACATGCGTTGTTGTGCGACCGATCACACCCTGCCATGCTGTATAATGAACAGAAATTACTCACATAAGGCTGTTTCCATGCTTATTCATTCTGCATCCCAACTTCTTACCCTGGCAGGCGGACCACAGCGCGGGCATGCCTTGGGCAACCTGGGCATCATCCCTGACGGGGCGGTGCTGATCCGGGCTGACAAAATCATCGAAACCGGTACAACCGCCGATCTGCTGAAAAAATATCCCCGTGAACCGCGTCTGGATGCCCGCGGCAAGGTTGTCATGCCCGGTTTTGTCGACCCGCATACCCACCTGATCTGGGCCGGTGACCGGGCCGAGGAATTTGAGCTCAAACTGCAAGGGAGAACTTATCTTGAAATTCTGGCTGCCGGCGGCGGGATCCTTTCCACCGTCCGTCAGACACGCTCAGCCAGCGTGGAAGAACTGATGAAGCAAACCCGCAAACGCGCCCTCAGCCTGCTGAAACACGGCACCACCACTGCCGAGGTCAAGACCGGCTATGGTTTGGAGACGCGGGCCGAGATGAACCAGTTGGAAGCCATCCTCAGGTTGGATGCCGAAGGCCCGCTGGAGATGATTCCCACTCTTTTGGGTGCCCATGCCGTCCCCCCGGAATATAAAGAGGATGCAGATGGCTATATTTCGCTGATCTGCACCGAAATGCTCCCCAAAATTAAGGCGTGGTGGCAGGACAACGCCGCCGGACGGCCGCTGCCGTTTGTGGATGTGTTCTGCGAGACAGGCGCTTTCAGCCTGCAGCAGACACGGCGCATCCTTGAGACAGCCCAAAAATCAGGCTTTCCGCTCAAGGTACACGCCGATGAGTTTGACAATCTGGGCGGCGCCAGCC